>JBNGDK010000003.1:74712-81869 GCA_049975405.1 Candidatus Methanospirareceae archaeon | reverse complement strand
GGCATGAATTCTTCTACTACCGATTAGCTATTCTTTATTAGGACAATAGGCAAAATTGGCAGTAGATGGCGCGGATATCAGCATGAGGAGTAGCACCACCGCCGCGGCAACACCGATCAGTTTCGGTCGTGTAACAAGAGCCACCAACGACGTAACTATCGTTTTCTTTTGCTTGTCCATTTTTTTACCTCTTTGCCATCGATTTGCAGTCACCCTATTTAATACTTACGCTTTGTGCACGCGCAGCTCCAGCTCAAGAGGACTCACACGCCAGAGCCTGCCAAACTTACAGCGGAACGGAGCGAGAAGAATGCGATAACAAACGACCATCTGGCGTTCCTTCTTCTTCTCCTTTTGCGTTGCCCGTTGCGCACAGCTCATTTCCTGCTGCGCCGGCGCTGCACGCCCAGGACTAACCGAGCGATACGGTGACTGCAGTGTGAGAGGAGTACTATGCTCTATTTAGATACGAGCGTGTTCGTGAAGTTTTTCCACTTAGAACGGCTCGTAATGGATACGGAGTCTCAGAACACATCATTATTTAAACAAGGATCACCATACCGTTAACCGGATTACTCACTGCTAAACATGAGTCACATCATACTGAGAAGGGAATTGGGAAGGATAAAGAGTATAGACGGATTTGAACGGGTACGATTCATTTTTTTGTACGGGTCAGCAGCGGAGGGCCGCTTGAGACCGGATTCAGATATAGACCTCTGTTTTTATTAC
Organism: Candidatus Methanospirareceae archaeon; assembly: GCA_049975405.1. Classification (GTDB taxonomy): domain Archaea; phylum Halobacteriota; class Syntropharchaeia; order Alkanophagales; family Methanospirareceae; genus JACGMN01. The sequence continues at coordinate 81,137 of JBNGDK010000003.1, read as the reverse complement.
GATGGTAGTGCAGAGGAAGCAGCACGCTTCAGGTTTACCGTGCTTTCGGAACTTGCGGGGGATCGCTATGACGTGCAGATCTTCCAGCAGTTGCCCCTGTATGTGCGGATGGAGGTATTGAAGGGGGAGCTCATCTACTGCACGGATACCCGATTTGTCTACGACGTGGCGGGCGAGACGATCAAAGATTTCGAGTCTTTTAAGCACCGCTTCTACGATTATATCGGCGAGCAGGTGATCACCTAACATTTTTGTCTTTGAACAGGAAAATTTGCTAAAGAACCGAAACGATTACTCGAGAAGATGAGGAGCGTACTTATCAGAACCAAGCTGAAGGAGATAGAAGAGAGTATCAGATTGGTGGAGGCCCATCTCCCTGCCACGTTTGGGGAGTTTTATCAGCTGGGCTTAGTAAAAGACGGGATGTATAAACAGCTCGAATTCGCGCTTGAGAATATTTTTGATATTTGTGCGATTATCAACGCGGACCTTGAACTTGGCATACCAAGAACAGACGAGGATGTTATAGAGCATCTGGTAAAGGGCGATGTGCTGAGTGAAGAGCAGCGAACTAAATTAAAATCGATGAAAGGATTCAGGAATATACTCGTTCATCGCTATGGTAAGATAGATGACAAGCTTACTTTCAGCCTTTTAAATGATGAACTTCGTGATGTTTATGATTTTATTCGTAGAATAAGAGCGTTTTTAGAAACCGAAGAATGGCGATTATAAACTTTTCTTTGAAAAATAAAATTTTACTAACGAAACCTTTATTTGAAAAGAAATCGGTACCAAAATAAATTTGAATAACTGCCCTTTCTTACCACGGATCCTTTCTTCAGAAAGAAGCCCCATTTTTGGGCTTGTTTTAACGCCCTCCCGCTTTTCTTCTTCATAGTGCGGGCAGTAATCGCTCCAGAAGAAGAAGCCGAACTCGATGCACTTTTGCAGGCCTCAGCTGAGCCCTGAATTTTTCCTCTAGCTGCGCCTAACAGCGCCGCCTTCGAATGGAGCGGCGAAGAAGGCGCGGCGGAAAGGCGGCAGAAGAAGCGATGTAAGCGGAATGGCAGAATGATCAATATACCAAGGAACGCCACCTATCCTGTTAACACTGCAAATAGCCGCATTTTATCACTCAAAAACGTAAAATACGCTAATATCGCTTAGTTGTGCGTTTTTTACCAGACGGTGTTATAGTACCGGCAAACGTTCCGCGGATGCGCGGGTAGCTAGCTAATTACCATCACGGGTATCGAAGATCGCCGGTTCTGCAGTTACCAGCGGCAGCCAATCGCCACCGTTGACGATGTAGCCTGAAGACTTATGTGGCAGTTGTGTATCTCCGAAACCATCACCGTTTGTATCTTCGCCCGCGTAGTCACTCCAATAGTTGCCGCCGAGCCATGGCCCGCCAATAATGTTCGTTACTGGCGTTTGTGTGCTGTTCCAGATGTTGCTACCACTATCGTGAGCATTAATTGGGTTATCGAAGTAGTTGTTATAGATATAATTGTCTCTGCTAGAAGAAGGCACGTACATGCCTGACCTGTTGTTTGCGTTAGCGGTGTTGCGCGTGAGGGTGTTGCTGTTCGAAGAATCCAGATATAAGCCGTATTTATCGTTCGCGTTGGCCGTGTTGCCCGTCAGAGCGTTGTTGTTGCTCGAATACGTGAGGCGAATGCCGATCTTGTTGTTCGAAGCGGTGTTGTTTGTCAGAGCGTTGGTGCTCGAAGTAGCCAAGTGAATACCGTGGAAATAGTTCGCGTTGGCCATGTTGCCCGTCACCGTATTGTTGCACGAAGCTTCTATGGAAATGCCATGGTCGTTGTTCGAATCAGCGGTGTTGCCCATCAGAGAGTTGTTGTTGCTCGACGACCCCAGGAAAATGCCGCGGTAAGAGTTGTTTGAAGCGGTGTTATACGTCAGCGTGTTGTTGCTGCACGAAGAATACAGATAAATGCCGTAGTAATTGTTCAGAGCGGTGTTATACGTCAGCGTGTTGTTGCTGCACGAAGAATACAGATAAATGCCGTAGTTCGTGTTTGAATTAACCGTGTTGCCCGTAAGAATATTGTTGTTGCAGGAAGAAAACAGTGAGATGCCGTAGTAGTTGTTCGAAGCGGTGTTGTTCGTCAGCGTGTTGTTGCACGAGGATTCCAGTGAAATACCGTGGTTGTTGTTCGAGATGGTGTTGTTGCTCACCAAGTTGTTATTTGAGTAAACGCGGATCCCAGCATCGCTCGCGTGTATCGCGGTAAAGCCATCCAGAACACAGTAATCAGCTGAAAACGTAAATGCGCTGCCAGTACCGCCAGCATCAACAACCGGTTGACCGGCGCCTGTATCCACACCTTGCAAAAGTACCTGCTTGTTCACGTTCACGTTTTCGTAGTAAGTGCCGCTGCAGACCTCGATGGTTTCCCCGGCTTTTGCAGCGTCAATAGCTGCCTGTATGCTGGTGTAAGTACAGCCGCTCGAGCATACAGTATACGTATCCTCAACACAACCAACACTCGCGAACGCCAGCACGGTTAGGAGAGTTGTTAATAACAAACCGTTCGAGATCCTTCTTCGTTTGTTTCTCATTTTTCACGCCTTGCCACAACCTCGGCTATCCACAGGTATAGCAGGCTAAGGAAATAAGATAGAACGAATAGAAATACTTTCGCTTTCGTGCACTTTTAGCTCCCGAGAGCTCTACCGGTCTACCATACGCCAGAACCTTCCAAACAGGTCGCGGGTATGAAGCGTGAAGCAAGCAATAGTACGCAGGATGTGCGACCCGTGCTGCGTACTGCTGAACGGGAGGCGGAACGGCGTTGGTCGCGGTACGAAAGAGGCGCTTAAAAGGCCGCTTTCACGTCTTTTTAGCGTTGCAGGAAATGCCGTCTCGATAGAGCTTGCCGTTGAGGCTCAATGATCGACTAATTTTTTACCTGAGTGCACGGTTGTTTTTCCTATGCGGGGATTAGTACGTCTGTGTCGTTAGCCGTGAAGATTACCTTCCCTTCCACTATGGTTACTTCAGCTTTGGTATTCCAGAGCTCTTTTAAGGATGCTGTCTCTAAGTCTTCAGACCATACAACCATGTCAGCTCGTTTCCCCACTTCGATCGACCCGCGGACATTCTCCTCGAATGCCGCGTATGCGGAGCCCATGGTGTGGGCTCGCACGGCATCCTTCATCGAGATGCACTGCTCTTGCCCAATGGCTTCATTCTCAAGTGTCCAGCGGCTCGTGGCGCCGATGAGTGCCCAGATAGGCTCTATCAGAGGTGTTGCAGGGACATCGCAGCCAAAAGCAAGCTTGATTCCCTTGTCAAGCATTTCTTTGAGCGGCATGAATCGCGTCATTTGCACTTCACTGGCTCCTTGATCCCTATACTGGGCACCAAACATGGAAATCCACTGGGGCGACGTCGAGACGACAACACCCAAGTTCTTTATTCTCTCCAGTGTCTCAGGTGTCGGGAAGAGGACGTGTTCCAATCTGTGCCGGGGATCAGGTCTCGGGTCTTTTGTCATAGCGTATTCAATTGCGTCCAAAGCCATGTCTATAGCCCGGTCACCGCCTACATGGAAGGCAACCTGGTAGCCCTGCTGGTGAAACATGAAGACCATCTCATTCAAAGTTTCCTGGCTGTGGTATGGATAGGAATTCTGAGACATAGGGACCTTTTGGTCATACATGAGAAGTGTACCTGCTCCTGCGCCTCCATCAACGGCCAGCTTCCAACCAGCAAAATTGTAGTGGTCTCCCTTTAAGTGGTCAGCCAGGCCCAGTTTTGCCCGGGCCTCTTCCAGGGATTGCACGTAGAGCAGCATGTAGACGTTGATGGGCAGGTTGCCTTCTCTGGCCAGATCAATGTAGAGTTTGACATGCTGCGGAGTTGCTATGATGACATCCTGGATACTGGTATAGCCTGCCTCGAAACATTTCTCTGCTCCTTTGAGGATGAACCCCCTCTGCTCTTCGTCGGTGAGTACGCCGATACCGGGAACCAAAATCCTCACGAGGTCAATGGCAGGGTAATGATACAGGAACCCCGTGGGCTCACCTGTCGCGGCGTCCTTAGCGATGACCGCACTGTAGGGGTTGGGCGAATCCTTAGTAATTCCTGCCATGCTCAAAGCAAGGCTGTTTGCCACCGCAAATTGACCCGAACTGTGAAGTAAGTACACAGGATTTTCGGGCGAAAGCTCGTCAAGCTCCCAGCGGTTCGGGGGGTCTATAAAGATGAAGCCCTGGTTCCCGGCAATCCATTCCCCTTTGCTCGCTGTTGCTACCTTTGCCGTTACCTTCTCGATGAGGTCTTCCCTCGTCTTTACGGCGGGGAATCGGATATCGATAAGCTTGTCCTGGAACTGCTTCCCATAGTAGTGCATATGCAGGTGAGAATCGACAAATCCCGGCGTGACCGTCTTTCCCTTCAGGTCCACCTCCACGGTTGTAGGGCCACGCAGCTGCTCGAGCGCATGGTATGACCCCGTCGCAACGATCGTGCCGTCTTTGACCGCGACGGCGTCAACGATACTGTCCTCGGGGTCAACGGTGAGGATCTTACCATTCAGCAAGATCAGGTCAGCATATTCACCTGCAGGGAGTTCTGATATTTCTGGGGATGCTTCAGGGCGGACTGCCGATTCTCGTGGACGTGTGAGGATTTGATAACCGATACGAGCGCTGATCGCCGCGACGACAACACCAAGGAGATACTTCAGCACCGTTCTTCTCGAAACGCCACCTGTCCTCTCCGCCATATGTTTTCTATCACTCACCTACCTCTGCTCCGCTGTGCTTCCCCCTCCGCTTCAACCGTGTGAGGAACTGGAGAAGCGAAAGATGATTGCTTCCGTAATAAGTTAAGATTTTCGGTTATCGCGTAGGTGAGCAGGGCTTTAGCCACTAATATGGGGAAAGCAAAAAGATGAGTCTCTCCGCTAAATCGGGACTTCGATACCCTGTTGCCGTTAGCGTCGTAGCGGTAGTGACAAGGCCAAGCCACCGTGGAACGGAATCCGGTAAAATGTCACTGCCGAGATTCCATAGTACTCCGCGATGATTCCCTTGGACGTATCGAACGGCGAAGCTAAAGCGGCGCAGAAGAAGCGATATGAGCGGAAGACACCGCAGCTCAGAATAACGACCATACACAAAAAGTGCTGAATGCGTCGTGTTCACGCTGCACTTCACTTCAGTAAGCATACCGAGTTACTTTTATATTACACGAGCGCATTCACAAAACGTATAGAGGACAAGAAAGAGGATAACGAGAGCATGGAAGTCATTACAGTTGGCGGTTATGAAGAAGTCGGTCGAAACATGACCGCGGTACGGATAGATAACGAAGTGGTGATCTTTGATATGGGGCTCTGCCTGGATAAGCTGCAGGACGGCGAGGAGGGTAAGGAATCGTATCCCACCCGGGAGCTCGTTGCTATGGGCGCGATACCCGATGATGCCATGATCCCCAAGAACGCCGTGGTCGCGATCGTGTGCAGCCACGGGCATCTTGATCACATTGGCGCCATTGATCGGCTCGCAAGCGCGTATAACTGCCCCATTATCGGCACACGGTACACGATCGAGCTCATTCGAGGCATGGCAAAGAACCAGGAGCTCGTGACGCTCGATCCCGGTAAGAGCCTCGACCTGTCGTCGAATTTCGCACTGGAATTGGTGCATGTGACCCACTCCATCCCCCACGCGACCATCGCGACCGTTCGCACGCCCGAGGGTATCGTCGCCTATGCGAACGACTTCAAGTTCGATAACTACCCGATACTGGATACGAAACCTGATTACCAACGATTGAAGAAGCTGGGACGCGAGGGTGTGAAACTCCTGATCTGCGAAAGTGTCCGCGTGGCAGAAGGTGGAAAGTCAGCCTCCGAGTCGGTGGCCCGTGAGCTGCTCAAAGATCTCATGATCCCCGACGCCTCAACCTATTTCCTCGCCTCGTTCTCATCCCATATCGAGCGAATTCACAGCATCTGCGAGTTCACGAAGAAGATGGGTCGCAAACCAGTATTCCTCGGCCGTTCACTCAAGTTTTATGTCGCGCTTGCCGCGAAGCTCGGGATCATTTCACTCCCGGATAACGTCACCTTTGTTGACCGCTACCCGAAGGTCAGACGGTTCCTGGAGCAGGTGCACGAGAACGGTACCTGTCGTGATTACGTCTTCCTTGCTACCGGGAACCAGGGCGAACCAAACGCCGTGCTCTCCCGATTAGCGATCGATAGCCCCTTACCTCTGACGAACAACACAAAGCTCGTCTTCGCCTCCGAGACCATCCCCTCACCGATAAATGTCGCGCACCGTGAGATACTCGAACGCAGGTTGCATACACACGGCGTACGGATCTATGAGGATGCACACGTCAGCGGGCATGCACGACGTGAGGATCACCGGGACTTGAT
>JBNGDK010000003.1:68666-74612 GCA_049975405.1 Candidatus Methanospirareceae archaeon | reverse complement strand
GATGCTTTCAAAATCTTGACCACGTCCGCATTGTCCAGATCATACCAGTTACTATACGCCTCCGCAACGGCGAACAGCCGTCCTGTTCTCACATTCAAGCAGACGACCTTATCTGCTGCTTCGTGCACCAGCTTTATTGCCTGCATCGAAGCAGTGGGCACCGCGACGACAAGCTCCTTCGGCTGCTGCTTCCGCACCGAACTGAGCGCGACGAGCATGGTGAATCCTGATGCGAGCCCGTCATCCACCACGATCACCGTCTTATTCCGGAGCTCGGGAAACGGCTTCAAACCACGGAATAGCCGTATCCGTTTCTCGATCTCCTTCTTCTCCTCCTTAATGCACTGCTCGATCTCGTCCGGTGTCAATTGCAGGTGCTCCAGAAGCGGCTCGTTAAACAACGTCGTGCCGTCCCATGAGATCGCGCCGAAGCCCGCTTCCCTGTTCCACGGTATGTGGATCTTCCGCACCACGAGCACATCGAGTGGCAGCTGCAGCCGCTCGGCGATAACGGCCGCCACGGGCACGCCACCGGCTGGTATCCCCACTATATACGTATCAGTGCCCTGGTATGCACGGAGTTTGTCCGCCAGCAGCCGTCCGGCGTGCGCACGATCCTCAAAGACAAAGCGCCTGTCACGCAAGCGCGGATCCTCAAGTACCGTTCCCTCAGTCATTGCGCGCGTGCTTCATAATCCTACGAGTCATGTCTGCAGCTCTACCAATTTTTGCTTTACCGCCTCGACGTGCCCCTTCACCTGCACCTTTGGCCAGATATGCGCGATCACACCCTCTGGATCGATCAGAGCCGTGCTTCTGACCGTGCCCCAGAACTCCCTGCCGTAGAGCTTCTTCAACTGCCACGCGCCGTACCGCGCTAGAACTTTGTGCTCGGTGTCGCTCAGTAACCGCACGGTCAGATTGTGTTTCGCCACGAAGTTCCGGTGACGCTCGACCGAATCGGCGCTTACACCAAGTACAACCGCATTCAGGCGTTTCAGGTCGTCGCGCGCGGTCGAGAAGTCCAGAGCCTCACGGGTGCAGCCACTGGTATTGTCCCGTGGGTAGAAGTAGAGCGCGACCCACGTGCCTTTGTAGTTGTGGAGGCACACGTCCTGGTTGTCCTTATCCGGGAGGCAGAATGCAGGGGCGAGATCGCCCGCCTTCAACAGTATGCCTACGTCCTCCTGAGTCATTGTATACGCTACTCACTTGGCCAGCTGTAGTGTTATAACCGAGACCCTGTATCTCTTCTATGCTATGCTCACCATCTCGCTTTTACAGATCGCGCCCACGCTCGCTACGTTCTTCGCGGTGGAGCTGTGGTCACCCGCTCGGCCCGTGCGGCAAATCCTCGAGATGATGAACGCGCGTAAACCAGAGGTTGTCGTCCTGGCGGTGATTGACAGTCTTGATCTGCAGATCTATACGGACTTCGCACCCGAGCTCGTCGAACTGCACCGGCTGGTCGACCAGGGCGGGCTCATATTCGCCGGTAAACCGGTGAGCAGGCATACAACACCGGCGATTGCCGCTATACTTACCGGCCTGTCACCCGAATCGCACGGGATCGTGGTGAGCGAAGATGTAGCTGCTTCAAAGATCAAGTCGATCCTGGAGATTCTGCATGAGCACGGCAAACCGACGGCCGCGGTGCTCGACACAAACGGTGCGCGACCGCTCGAAGGGAGAGTGAGTCACGTCATCGGTATTGAGAACCGCGAGGACATCCTGGATTACGACGCGGAAATAACCGCGCATACTCTCTCGATCCTGGAGCATCAGCCTGAGGTACAATTGCTGCTCACGCACCTGCGCTCCATAGATCGGTTTGCACATCGCGGTTGGGATCTGCAGGTCGCTGCGGGTGTGGTGAACGCGCATATGCACGAAATCAGATCGGCGGTCGGCGCCCGCAACGGGCTGCTCATCGTTTGTGGCGATCACGAGGCGCACCTGCCTGAGCGAAAGGCCGCCTCAGGCCAGCAGCTAATACCACTGATCGTTGGTTGCGGCACCGACATGAATGAAGAAATAAGTGGCCGTACCGTTTGATTTACGTATATGGATACCAAAGATCTCAAAGCGCTCGTTATCGACCTGGATGGCACGGTGTATCGCGGGACGGCCATCATTCCAGGCGCCGATGAGGCGATTAACACACTCTGCGATGCGTACGATCTGTACTTCCTCACCAATAATTCGACACGGTCGCGAAAGGAGTTTCTGCGCCGGTTAGCTGACCTTGGCATTGCGACGTGCGCAGAGCAACAGCTCATCACCTCCGGCTATGCGGCCGCGACGTATATTCACGATCAGTATCCTGGGAGCTGCGTTTATGTGATTGGCGAGCAAGGTCTGATAGATGAAATTCGGGGGCAGCACCTGACGATTTGTGATGAGGAGGACTGCGATTGTGTGCTCGTCGGTCTTGACAAAGCATTCTCGTATACCAAGCTGCACAACGCGCTTCAGTTTCTGCTGCAGGGTGCTGTCTTTATCGCGACCAATACCGATCCGTTCCTGGTCACGAGCACGGGGATAAAACCAGGCGCGGGCGCCATCGTCGCCGCGATCGAGACGGCGAGTGGCAAACACCCGTTCGTCACCGGCAAACCGGGCTCGTTCATGAGCGAGCTTATTCTTAGCATAATAAACGTGAAGCCGCACGAGATACTCATCGTCGGCGATAACCTCGCTACCGACATCCTCATGGGGATTGAAAACGGTATGCGGACCGCACTCGTATTGACCGGTGCCTCGACCAAAAACAATCTCGAGACCTCACCGATCCGTCCTGATATTGTGGTTGACTCGCTTGCGGAACTCCCACAGGCTTTGCGGTCGCTACAGTAACGAACGCGGGTTCTTCACCGGTAAAAACATGTACGAACTCCACGCTCCGGGTTGTCATTCTGGAGCACGCAGGGGAAATTCTTTTAACTCCCTGAAAACGATAGTGATGCGGTGGTACGCATGCCAGAAGAATCGGAGCAACAAACGGTACGATTCCGGTATAAATTGAGCAATTGGGAGATCGAGATCGAGGGCGATCTGGATTTGATAAAGGAGGTCGTCTCGGAGATAAAGAAGAAGGAACTGCCGCCTTATGGCAGCATGGATACGGGCGGGGTCGTTCCGGGGCTGTATACCTAGACAGCACACCCTCTACTGTCTGAGGGCGTGCGGCTTCACGTCACTTACCCGGTGCCGCCTGCTCCCACCTCGTCTGCCGCGGGATGATCATACATCGCCCATAACGTACCTGTAAGACCTACCAATTCGTGCCTCTGGACACGTACTGCACACCAGAGCGAAGTCAGGACCGAGTTACGTTACCGCTCGATCACCATCTCCTCGACTGCCATGCCGAAGTGCCGTGCTGCAGCCGTCACGTGAACGAGCACCTCGTCGCCTGGTTTCAAATCAACGACTGAGATCGGCTGCTCCGTGCCCATCAATTTGATCGTCTCGGCGTTCTGGAGAATGATGCTGCACGGTCGTGGCTTGCCCTCCGACGTCTCAACTTCGGCCTCGACGAGTATCAGCGGCCGTTTCTCGATCTTGACGCGGCCGACAACCGCGCTTCGGGTCGTGCCCCCCGAATTCACGATCACCACGTCATCCCCGGACTTCAACTCGGCGAGATACTTCGTCTTCTCGCCCACGAGAATGTACGCGTAGACCGCGCCCGCATTCACTCTGAACGGTCGCGCTGCGACATACGGGCTCTCTTCCGATTCCGAATGCACCAGGAAGAGCACAAACGACTGCGAGCCCACCAGCATGCCCTCGCCGCGTACCATCAACGAGCAGGTATCCACACACACCCGGTCGCCCATCTCGAGCTCCACGACCCTGGTAACCCGCGCCGTGGTGAGCGGAATCGTTGTGGTGGCGCCTGCATCACGGATATCTACCGCGCGCTTTAGCTCACTGACGTCGTCTGTATCGAGCAGAACGCCGTCGGCACCGTGTTCCAGCGTTTCCAACGCTGTTCGCGCTTCTTCCGCGCTCTGCGCGCCCGCGATCACCTTCACCTCCTTCTGCTGGAGTTCCGCGATGATATTCTCCAGCGGGATGATCTTCCAATCCCGGCCGATCACCAGTATGTACGTGCTCTGCTCTGCAAGCGCAACGGCAAAACGCTCGTAAGCCTTGCCCTGCAGCTCCACGTAGCCAGCAGTAAGCCTCTTGCCAGACAGCTCCTTGAGCGCGTTATAAACCACGGATTCGTCAAAATCAGCGGGAATCGGTGTGGTGCCATCACCCTCGCTCCGCTTTCCAAAAACGAGAATATCCGCACCCTCCCGCAATTCCGCGTCCTTAACAAAGGCTGCTAGCTTGATCCGACCGAGTTCCCGCACCTTCGCGATGTCCTCTGGCTCGATGAGCACCACATCAACGCCGCTTTCTAAACTCGCGGTTATTCGCGCCTTGCGCGCATCCCACGCGCCGACAGCCGCATCTGCCTTGACCCATATCTCTTTCTTCTCGGTCATTGCCCTTCCACTCTACAACTACGAGCATGCAAAAAGAAGTTACGTTACTATGAGCGATTATTTCAACTCCTCCAGCGCTTCCTGTGCGGTGAAATTTTCGTGCACGATCTTGCTGAGCGCACGGGTCATCCGTGCAGGATCTTCGTGCTGAAAGACGTTTCGACCGATCGAGATGCCCGCGGCGCCCGCAGCGATCGCCTCTTCCACCATCTCCATCAGCTCCTCGTCCGTATTCGTCTTCGGCCCACCCGCGATGATCACCGGCACGGGACACGTCTGCACCACCTCTTTAAAGGTGTCTGGATCGCCCGTATAATTCGTCTTTATGAGATCAGCACCGAGTTCTGCGCCCACGCGGGCCGCGTGCATCACCATCTCCGGCTCATGCTCGTTCTTTACCTTCTTACCGCGCGGATACATCATTGCCAGGAGCGGAATGCCACACTGCTCGCAGACCCTGGTCATGGTACCGAGCGCCTCGAGCATCTCCGCTTCGGTATCCGCACCCACATTCACGTGCATTGAGACCGCATCGGCACCCAGTCGAATCGCCTCTTCCACCTGCGCGACGACCACCTTGTTCAGAGGATCTGGCCCCAGCGACGTGCTCGCGGAGAGATGGATGATAAGGCCGATATCCTTGCCATAACCCCGGTGCCCTGCTATGACAATGCCCTTGTGCAGCAGTACCGCGTTCGCGCCGCCTTCTGCGACCGCATTCACCGCGTTTCGCATATCGGTCAATCCGTAGATAGGCCCTACGGTCACGCCATGGTCCATCGGCACAATGACGCTCCGTCCGCTGTTCCGCTCGAAGATACGCTCCATCCGGATGCTCTTGCCGATTCCCATTCGCTCCATTCGCTCTCTTATACTCGTCATCTTCTCCCTTCTCGCTACTGTATTACCTTTTCCTCTTCTCCTCTTTTCAAGGTACTATGAACGTTACCTGCATTTTGCCGTTTGCACGCACCGCACTGCACGGCACGGCATTACGTACGCACCGCCACGCATCAGCCGGTGTCCGTAGTCTGCGGCGGTTCAGATGAACATTCATGTACTTCAAAGTATAAAAATGTACAGCACCGACCGCCGACCCGTACGCCCCTGAACACGCTGCAGGGGGTGCTACCGGCAATTGTGCATGATGCCCACCGTAACCACTTCGGTTAACCCCTGGTTTAATTCAGCTCAGCAGGCGCATATCGCGCAAAAACCGCGCGCTCAGATCAACCGCATAGTCTCCAGGTTCATCGGTGCGGCTGTCTCGATGTTGAGCTTCTTGTGGATCCCGCTGGCCAGCGCGATGCATTTGTTCGGCTCGCCATGCATGCACAGCACCCTGGAGGGGAGCGGCCGTATCCGACGCACATACTCGATTAATTGGTTGCGGTCGGAATGACCGGAGAACCCATCGATCGTCCGGATATCCATCTCCACTTTT
>JBNGDK010000003.1:10138-68566 GCA_049975405.1 Candidatus Methanospirareceae archaeon | reverse complement strand
TGCGCGATCTCATCCTTCAGATACTTCTCCGCTTCTTTACGCGAGGGCTGTAAATCGTTCATGCCACCATAGGTGGACTCCATTACGAGCGCCTCGAGCCGCGAGAAGCTGTTGAAGGCTGGATCGAAGAGGAACGTGCGCTCATACTTGATGTCGCCCGTGAAGGCGACATTGTAGAGCCCCTTACCAGCGTGGAAGTACGCAACTGAAGAGCCCAGTATGTGCCCCGCATTGTACAGCGTGAGTTTGACATCCGGTGCGATATCAGTCACGTCGCCGAATTTCAACGGGATTGTATGCCGAATGGTGTCACGAATAAAGGTGGATTTGTACGGGATTTTCTTGCCCTCTCGTGCTGATACCTCGAGATAGTCGAGCAGCAGAAGCGACATGAGATCGCGCGTTGGCTGTGTCATGTACACGGGACCGTCATACCCGTACATGAACAAGAGCGGGACAAGGCCCGAGTGGTCAAGATGCGCATGCGTGACCACAACTGCGGTAATATCTTTAATCGGCAGCACTTCGGGCGCGTACAGATAGGGCGTACCTTCCGAGCCGACACTGACCCCGCAATCGATCAGGATCTTCGTCTCTGGCGTTGAGAGCATGAACGAATTCCGACCAACCTCGCGACAGCCACCCAGCATCGTTAACCGCAGCCATTCGTCTTCTTTCGTCTTCTCACTGTAGATCTTCCGGCCCACCCGTTTCAGGAAATCCTTCCTGAAATCGCTCTCTTCGCGTAAATAGCGGCGTGTGCTCTTGATGATTGAGGATTGGATCGGTGGTGCCCGGATAACGTGTGGCCGCCATCCGATCTCCTTCGCTACCTCACGTAACGTTGTGCCATGCGTCCCGATGACCAATCCCGGTTTCTCAGCCTCGATGATCACCTCCGCAGTGTCCATATTGAAATATATATCCTTCATCCCACCCTCTTCGGGCACTATATCATGAATGATCTTCGTCGCCTTCTCCGGCTCCATCAAAATAGTGCTGCTTGGCCGGACCGAGATTCGCTTCTTCAATTCCTTCGCCAGCGTACGAACGATCGCGGCGTCGTCCACGAAGGCCTGCGTGTCCTCAGTGAAGATCACCAGCTCAGGACCTTCAAACTCCACGTTCGCTATCTTCACGCCCGTCGGCAGGAGTTCTACGATTCGCCGTTTCAGGTCTAAAAGCGTCTCCTCTGCTGTCATGGTATCTATCGATCGTCTCCTACAACTCCTCGGTTGCTCTCTCTTCTGCTCTCTCGCTTTTGAATCACTCGTAGCACTGATCCGTGTGGATCCATTCCTTCAACGTCTACTACGTGCTACTTTCGAGTATGGTGCTAAATTCCTTACACTGCGCTCTGCTGTTAGACGTAAGTATTATATGAATGAGTTACTTCAACGAGCTTTTTATCTCCCTGACTTTCTCATCGCTCAATTCCCTATACTTTTCCTTCGTTATGACAATCACCTCAATATCCTCGCCCGATGCGCTGTCGCGTTTCAGTGCCGATTGCACCGCCTGGATCGCGAGTGTAATGCCCGCGTCCACCGACAAATCCACGGTGTACCGATCCTCCAGCACACCATAGGCAATGGGTGAGCCCGAGCCGGTGGCCGCAATCTCCCGCTCCTCGGTATTGCCACCAAGTGGATCGATTGAGAATATGTGCGCACCATTTCGGTCAATGCCCCCGATCAGGAGTTGCACGATATATGGATAATAGCGACTCCCGCTCATCACGTTGGAGAGCAAGGTCGCCATTGCACGAACGGTCATCGGCTCGTCCCGCCGGATCTTGTAGAGCTGTCCTTCAACGCGCATCACGCGAATGAGCGCCTGCGCATCGCCTACCACACCTGCCGTCGTGACCCCGATACGATCGTCCAGCTGATAGATCTTCTTCGCGGCTTTTGAGGCGATGAACGACCCCATCGTCGCCCGCTTCTCACTTGCTAACACGACACCGTCGTTGCAAATCAACCCAACGGTCGTCGTTCCTTTCTTTACCTGATCCATTATCTCCATCTTCATATCCCTCCATGCGTTGTTGTTAACTTAACGTGCTTTACTCCTTTCAGACTCATGATGCTCTCCGCCAACGCCTTTATCTTCTTCGCATCGCCCTGAATCACGATGATCTCAAAGCAATTCTCGTGGTCAAGATGAATATGGGTTGACGATTTGATCATATCTATATACTGGTGCTGCACGGTCGTGAGCTCGTCATTGAGGCCGCGCTGCTCGTGATCATAGATGTACGTGATGGTTCCGATCTCATCGCCGGTCTCGCGTTCCATCCACTCGTACTCGATGATATACGCCCGTATAGCGTCCCGAATCCCTTCAGACCGGGATGAGTATCCACGACCGTAGATGATCGTATCAAACTTGTTGAGCAAATTTGAGGGGAGAGAAACCCCTATTCGGGTCAATCCCCGCCCTTCTTCCATCTTCCTGCCTCCTCAAACGCTACTATCCTTCTTATTATCTCTTCAGCCTTACAAAAGGCCCGTGAATCGTGCTTGGCTATCCGAACAACCGTAGCGTGAAAACCGCGATCTCTGAGCTCTCGTTCCAGTTGCGCCTCGTCGAATTTCTGATCGTACCCTAATGCTAGTATATCCGGTTCGATACTATATAAAGGTTCATACATATCGGTTTCGCTCCCGAGTAGCGCTTTGTCCACCATTTTTAACGCGGCCACCATCTGCACACGCTGCTCTTCCGGTATGATCGGTGTTCGCTTGCGCTGCTTCACCGTCGAGTCTCGTGCCACAATGACGTAGAGCTCATCGCCTAACTTCTTCGCCTCTTCCAGGAACAGCAGATGCCCGGGATGCAGGATCTCAAAGGTCCCGGTCGCCAACACCCTTACCATAACTCATCCTCTCCTGTTTCTGCCAGCTCATCCGCCGCATCTATGCGTACCCTGAGTTCCTGCGCGTCGCCGCGTGCGTCATAACAGCTCCAATCCTGATCTTCATACGGGTAGCAGGTGATAATGTGACACTCGCCGAAGCGCGGGAAGATCTTCAGATCCTGTCCCGAGGGTCGCAAGGATCCCACCTGCGGGTGGCTGTGCACCGATCCCACCCTGCGCAGACCCACGGGTATCATCTCCCGCCGTACCACCGCGCGCGTCTCAGAGGAGATCGTGCCGGGCAGGAAAACGACCGTAGTAATAAGAGCATTCTCGGCGCAGAGCAGCCCGAAGAATTCATGGGGATGACTCGATTTGCTCACCGCCAGTATGAAGTCCAGCGTCTCACGTGCGATCTCCACCTGTTTTCCGCCCCTGCGCATAATTTGTTCTCGCTCGCTTCCCCGTCTGGGATGCTGATAGGAAGTTGATCTACAAATCAGCCTTCAAGTTAAGAAAGCTTGAACTCAAAGGTACCTTCGGTTTTGAGCTCGGCTGCGGTAGGGAGCGTGCCAAATTTCGCGCGGATGAGTAAGTCTGCCACTTCATAATTTAGGACCCGAGCGATTCCGATGATGGAGGTTGTGGGTCGCGGATTGACATCTACAACGTACGCGGCTCCGCCCTCATCCACCACGAAATCGATCCCCACGTAGCCCGTACCACCCAGCCTCGTGACCACCGACACACTGATCTGCTGAATCGTCTGCGCGATCAGCTCATCGAGCACGTACGGTACATACCCGCCGCAGTACTTTAGACGCCCATGCTCCAACCGGATATATTGCTTGTTAATGGTAAGCGGGAGGATCGAGGATCTGCTGGCGATGAGACTACAGCTCAGATCATCGCCCTGGATGAATTCCGAGATAAAGCAATCGGGATCATCGTACTGACTGCACAATTCATCTCGCTGCTCTTCGTTCAGCACGATGACGTTCTCGGATGCGCACCCAAAGCGCGGCTTGCTGATGTATGCTCGCGATCGCGTGTCGAACCGCTCCACGTCGTGCGCGGTGAGCATCTTCGGCACCACTATCCCTGCCGCACGCAACAGCTCAGTGGTTCTGAGCTTATCGGCGCATATGGCGACAAAATCAGAAGGGCAGCCTAAATTGACCGTGTTTGATTCCAGAACACGCGTTAGTCTGGCGAGCTCAACGTCTGGCGCGATAACGATGCCCGCGTCACAGTGCGCCGCAAGTCGCTCCACCGCCGCCATAAAATCCTGCTCGAACGCCGGAAAAACAACTTCGTGTCCTAACCGCTCAAAGCTCCGCCTGAGCGTAGCGAGCATTGCTCTCCCTTCCTGCAACAACGAAGAGTCCTTTCCGGCACCTCCGCCGACTGCGTACTCAGCGACCAGAATTCTCATCCGTGTTACGTTAGCGCTACCGTGACGTAAGCGTCTTCCCGCGCTCGGCGAGCCTGGCCAACGCAAGAAGCATATTGAGGAAATAGTCGTTCTGCAACGGTTTCCCTAAGTCCTCTTCCCAGCTCTTTTTCACCTCAGTGAATCGCTTGAGCGTCGGCTCCGAGAGCTTCCCCAGGCTGGAGCTATAAACGAATGCTTCCGCTTTCGCCGCTTTTTTCACCGGCTCTTCCGCAACCTTCGCCGCTTCTCGCTTCCCACGGCGCATGCCCGCGATGGTGAAGCCCATAGCATTGATCGCCCGTGTCACCGAGGAGCGTTTGATCGGAGTCTCGCGGCTTTTATTCTCCTCGGCGAGTATCTCATCGACCGTAATCGTCCCGGCTTCTATTCGGTCACGGTACTTCTGGAGCCAGCCCGGTCCTTTCTCTTCGCTCGCTGCTTTGGTGCTCTGCTCTTCGCGGTGCTCCTCCGTGCTCGCTACTGCCTCTTTCGCTGCCTTCCGTTGCAGCTGACCCGTCTGGTAACCCAGAGCATTGATCGCCCGTGTTACTGAAGAACGTTTGATCGGGGTCTCACGGCTTTTGTTCTCCTCGGCGAGTATCTCATCGACCGTAATCGTACCGGCCTCTATCCGGTCACGGTACTTCTGGAGCCAACCAGGGCCCTTCTGTCCCGCTGTGGAGGTATCTCCTCGTTCAGAGGTCTCATTCGCCACTTCTAATTCATCGCGCTCTTCGTTCTGCATTCCTTCAACTGTACGTGCCATAGCATTCATTACCCGTTTCACCGTCGTTATCTTGATCGGCACAGTCCGCCGCTCGTTCTCTTCTTCGAGAATTTGCTCAGCGGTAAGTGTGCCCTTCTCGATTCGATCACGGTACTTCTGTATCCATGCGGGAGGCTTTTCGACTGCACTCAGCTCATCGTCCGTTTCCGCGGCAGCATCGCTACTGTTCGCTTGGCCTTGCGTTCGCCTTCGCAAGCCCGTAATCGGAAGCCCCAGGGCATTGATCGCCCTCGTGACCGAGGATACTTTAATAGGTGTTTTTCGAAGCTTGTTCTCCTCCTCAAGGATCTGTTCAACAGTAATCGTGCCAGCCTCTATCCCCTCTTTATACTTCAAAATCCAACTAGGTGGCCGCTCTATCCTGCCCATTTCTTCTCCTTCCAGTCTCAAAGATATTTATGCTTCTTATCTAAATAAGCTAACTATACAAAGCATAAAAGATACGAAAGGTGGTGAGGAGAAATTCCCTGCGGTAAGAAACGAAAGATACAAAAGATGCGGAAACATAAGTTGAAGAAGCGACGGAAGAAGATGCGGTATAAGAAATAAAATATGCTCAACCGCCGCTGTTTCGCGATCCGTACTTTCTTTGCTTTTTAGCGGTGTATGCTGTTGCGGTCACGGTAACTCGCACCCGCTGCGCCACGCTTTCTTCCCCAGGAGGCCCCGGGGCTTACTTAGATAGATGAGTCCCTTATATATATTGGATTTCACACCGGTCTCAGGTGGGGCAGGACGGCTCGTTCTCGCTTTTGCCCCGTATATTTATGTAGTGCGGGCACTGTATACATTGTAACCCTGCCATCACCGTATAGGAAGGGCATAAGAGCGCGAAAAAAGGGTAAAGGAGGCGTTACCGAAATCATGAAGGAATTGACCGAGGTACGGATGTTGAAGGAAGGGAAGTATGTCATTATCGATGATGAGCCCTGTACGATCATGAGCATAACAACCTCGAAGCCGGGGAAGCATGGCGCGGCAAAGGCGAGAATGGAGGCCATCGGTGTCTTCGACTCGCAAAAACGGACTGCGGTCCAGCCGGTGACGGCGAAGATCTACGTGCCGATTATTGAGCGAAAAAGCGGCCAGGTGCTTGCTGTTATGGGCTCTACGGTACAGATCATGGATCTGGAAGACTTCTCCACGATTGAGATACAGGTCGCGGAAGAGCTGATGGACCGGATCGAACCAGGCAAAGAGGTACCCTTTTTACTTTACGAGGGAAAATACAAGTTAATATAGCTAGCTACTAGAAAGAGGTGTAGTGATGGACGAGAAGAAGCTCGTAGGAAAGATAACGCATTACTTCTCGCGCATTGGCGTTGCGGTGGTCGAGCTGAGCGATCGTATCTCGGTCGGAGATCGGATACTGATTGAAGGCGCCACGACCGCAGTTGAACAGGTGGTTGATTCGATGGAGATCGAGAACAAGAAGGTGGAGACGGCAACCGCAGGCGAAGCAGTTGGGTTGAAGGTGCCCGGGAAGGTCCGACCTCACGATATGGTTTATCGCTTGGAATGAACACGAATCAGAACGAACGTGGACGATTGACTGTTCGCGATATCATGGTAAAGGATGTCGCGTACGTGACAGTTCCGGGAACGCGCGAAGATGTGTTGGAGCTCTTCAAGGAGAAATTTGTCTCGGGTGTTCCGGTTGTTAAAGACAGCAAGGTGGTTGGCGTCGTTACGCGCCAGGATCTGCTCCGGAAGCCCAATGAAGAGCAAGTAGCCCTGCTGATGACACGCGATCCGTTGGTTATCACTCCAGAGACCAGCCTTGCTGACGCGGCGAAAGTGATACGGGATCGCCGCATCCGCCGCTTACCCGTGGTCGAGGGGCACAAGCTCATCGGGCTCGTTACAGTCGCGGATTTCATCAAGGCGATCGCAACGTGGGACAACAGGACACCCATTGCCGGGCTCCTAAGGGATAAGACGCTCGCACTCTGGGATGAGATGCCGCTGAACGTCGCCGGTCGGATCATGGAGCTGGCGAAGGTAAAAGCGGTGCCGGTCCTCAATGCCGAGCTGGCTATCGTGGGGCTCATCACCGATCAGGATTTGATCTCAGCGGCGATGATCGAGGACCATGTGGATCGTTCTGACCTCTCGCTGGGTTCTGATGAGAGCGAGTGGTCATTGGACGGGATGCGAGATCATATGACGCTGTACTACAGCGTTTCACGGATACGAATGCCGAAGAAGCTGGTCAAGGCAGTGATGGTGCGGGATGTGGTAACCGCGACGCGCAATCATGGCGTGAGCGCATGCGCGAAGAAGATGACTGAGGGTCGGTTCGATCAGCTACCGGTGATCTCAGCCCGTGGAAAATTGATCGGAATGCTCCTCGATCGCGATCTTCTGCAGATCCTGAGCTAATCGAGACGCGGTGATGTGCGTTCTTATCGCCCGGTTCAAGCAGAGCGAACCGCGATATCGGCTGAGCGAGGACGAGAAGTTCTATTTGCTGAGTTGCTCCGATCTGTTAAACGTGATACCAGCAGTGATCGAGGGCGTGCCAGCGCTGCATGACTTCTTCTGGGGCAAGATCCCGGAGCGCACCTATACGCGCCAGGTGCATACCTCTAGTGCCGCAGCACGACGTGCTCGCCAGGATGCAAACGAACTGAAAGCGCCCGAACGGTTCCGCGCAATGCACGAGCACCTCACGCAAGGGCTGAGATACTTCGACGAATCATATGCCGCAGCTCTGGCGTATCCCGCCGATCCTCAGCGAACGCACATAGCAAAGGCGATCGAATTAGCACTCCTGGGGGGTGCGGAACTCCGTGAAGCGAAAGCGGCGTGGGTGCAGATCGAGCAGTCCACACGGGGCGAATAGCAGCGGGTCTCCGCGTACCTGCTGCTCCGCAGTGCTCTCTGAACGCGGCTCGATCGATGTCCAACATGCCTGTTCCGCCATGTCTTCGTTCTGCGTTGATATCGAGTTCTTCACGGCTTTTTAAAGGCAGAGGGGCAATTGGACAGTTAAGATATGGTGAGCGCGGAAAAAGAAACGAAGAAGGATGAGACCGCAGAACTTGCTCGACGGCGCGGGTTCATCTGGCAGGCCTTTGAGATCTACGGTGGTGTCGCGGGTTTTTACGATTACGGGCCTCTGGGCGCCGCATTGAAACGGCGCGTTGAGACGAGGTGGCGCGAATTTTATCGCCGTGAGGGCTTTTACGAGATTGAGACAACGACGATCGCGCCGAGACCGGTATTTGAGTCCTCAGGGCATCTGGAATGTTTCACCGATCCCGCAGTGGTCTGCAAGCGTTGCATGAGCGTCTTCCGGGTGGATACGCACATCTACGTCGGTGCGAATTGCCCTGAATGCGGCGGCGAACTGGAACCCTCAGGTGAGTTCCAGTTGATGTTCCAGACGCAAATTGGTGTGACGAAGGAGGGCGCCGATGCGCAGGCACAGAAGAAGAGCGAGGGGTATTTGAGGCCTGAGACGGCGCAGGGGATGTTCATCAATTTCCAGCGGTTGCTGAAGTTCAATCGCGATAAGCTGCCGCTGGGGATCATGCAGATCGGGAAAGCGTATCGGAACGAGATCTCGCCGCGGCAGAGCCTTATCCGGCTTCGCGAGTTCACCATGGCCGAGGTGGAGCTCTTTGTGGATCCCGTTGAGAAGACTGTTCATCCGCGCTTTGACGCGGTCAAAAATCGGATACTGCCGTTCGTGCCGAACGAGGGCGAGCCGATCGAGACGAGTATTGGCACCGCAGTAAGCAGGGGGATCATTGCGAATGAGTATCTGGGCTATCACATCGGGCGAGTTGCTGAATTCCTTGAGAGCATCGGGCTGCCGCATGATCGGGTACACTTCAGACAACACGAGAAGGATGAGATGGCGCATTATGCCATGGATTGCTGGGATGCCGAGTTCTTGAGTGAGAAATATGGGTGGATGGAGATCGTTGGCATCGCGGACCGAGGCGACTACGATCTCTCGGCGCATGCCACATCGCTGAATATCGACCTGCGTGTGCGTACCGAGACCGGTAAAGTCGTTCCGCACGTTATAGAGCCGTCATTTGGGCTGGATCGGATCATTTACGCGTTGCTGGAGAGCGCATTTTACGAGGAGCAGCTGGAGAAGGAAACGAGACGCGTGCTGCGATTCAAGAGCGCGATCGCACCAATCCAGGTGGCCGTGTTCCCCCTGTTGAACCGGGATGAGCTGAAGAGCAAGGCGCAGGAGGTTTTTGAGGTGCTACGGGACGCTTCCTTCTTCGTCGAATACGATACCTCCGGGAGTATAGGGAAGCGATATCGCCGCCAGGACGAGATCGGCACGCCGTACTGCGTTACCATTGATTACGATACGTTAGAGGATAATACGGTGACCGTGCGGGAACGCGATTCGATGAAACAGGCGCGGGTGCCGATAGCCGAGGTAAAGTCGGCGCTGATTTAAGGTCGCGTTCGCTCATCCACGCTCTTCTTACAGAGCGCGAAGAGCGCGTCCCCGGCAACGTACATTTATATACTCTTACGTACATTGATGAGCATCGAGGTGAAAAAATGAACATCCGAGAGAAGGTGATACTCGACGAAGAAGAGATCCCGAAAGCCTGGTACAATATCCAGGCCGATATGAAAGAGATCCCGGAGCCACCACTCAATCCGATGACCATGGAGCCCGCAAAGCCCGAGGATTTCAAGCCGATCTTCCCCATGGAGATCGTTCGACAGGAGATGACCAGGGAACGGTGGATCCCGATACCTGATGAGGTGCGTGAGGTGTTACGGCTCTGGAGGCCCTCGCCGCTCTTCCGGGCGACGCGACTCGAGCAGAAGCTGAAGACGCCCGCACGGATCTATTACAAATGGGAAGGCGTCAGCCCGCCCGGGAGCCACAAGCCGAATACCGCAGTCGCGCAGGCCTATTACAACATGCAAGAAGGCGTTGAGCGATTGGCAACGGAGACAGGCGCAGGCCAGTGGGGCTCGGCACTCTCATTCGGCGCTATGCTCTTCGACCTCAAGGCCACGGTCTACATGGTTGCTGCCAGTTACGACCAGAAACCGTACCGGCGGATTATGATGGAGACCTGGAATGGTGAGGTCTATCGCAGTCCAAGCAAGAACACCCAATACGGGCGTAAAGTGCTGGAAGAGACTCCTGATACGACTGGGAGCCTTGGAATTGCGATCTCAGAGGCCGTCGAAGATGCGGCGACGCACGATAACGTGAACTACGCTATTGGCTCCGTGCTCAACCATGTCTGCCTCCATCAAACCGTTATCGGATTGGAAGCGAAGCAGGCATTTGAGCAGATCGGCGACTACCCCGATTTCATCTGCGGTAATGTCGGCGGCGGCAGCAACTTCAGCGGAGCAACCTTCCCGTTCGCAGCCGATAAGCTCGCGGGTAAGAAACCGGACCTTAAGATCGTTGCGTGTGAGCCTATGTCCTGTCCGACGCTGACAAAAGGGCTTTACCTCTACGATTACGGTGACACTGCAGGCATGGCACCAATCCTGAAGATGTACACACTGGGGCATACGTTCATACCACCACCGATTCACGCTGGAGGGCTGCGGTATCACGGTGACGGGCCGTTATTGTGCAAGCTTCTCAAGGATGGCATCATCGAAGCGGCTGCGTATCATCAGACCGAGGTCTTCAAGGCAGCGAAGTTATTCGCTGAGACTGAAGGACACATTATCGCACCGGAATCAGCACACGAGGTTAAAGCAGTGATCGATGAGGCTCTACGCTGCAAGGCGGAAGGGAAAGAAGAGGTGATCTTCTTCAACAACAGCGGACACGGGCATTTCGACTTGAGTGCGTACGATGCATTCCTCAGCGGCAGAATCGCGGACTACGAATATCCCGCTGATCTGGTGAAACAGGCGCTGGAGCATCTACCGAAGATCACCTGAGTGGATGGAGAAGCGAATATTAACCAACAGTGTACGGAGGGTGGATATACCATTCACCCCTCTCGAACTTTTTTCACAGCTCAGGGACGTTTTTGACAAGAGCTTTCTGCTCGAATCGGTCGAGGGCAGAGAGAAGATCGCACGATATTCGTTCATTGGCTTCGACCCGCTTCTGGAATTCAAGGCCCGGGGACAGCACGTGGAGCTGAACGGCGACCGATATACCGTTGAGAATCCGTATGCGGAGATGGCGCACATCCTGAATTCCTTTGACTGCGGGCGGGTGGGTACCTTGCCCTTCTCGGGCGGATTGGTTGGCTTCTTCTCGTACGACATCGTACGGTTCTTTGAGCAGCTGCCTACCTTCGCTCCGGACTCCCTGGGGTGTCCTGATGCTCACTTCATCATTCCCACACATCTGCTCTGCTTCGATCATCTCAACCAGGACGTGATTCTTGTCTCATACAAAAAGGAAAAGATCGATCTGGAGGTACTCCTGCAGAGCAAAGCGGACCGTGCAATCGAGGACTTTTCGGTCGCTTCACTGTATTCGGAGATGGGACGTGCGGAATTCGAATCGGGCGTGGTGAAAGCGAAAGAGTACATAAAGGAGGGTGATATCTTCCAGGCGGTTCTTTCCCGCCGTGTGGCGGCTGAATATACCGGCGATCCCCTGTCCTTTTACCGAAATCTCCGGGCTACTAACCCGTCTCCTTATATGTTCTACCTGGACTTTGACAACGTCGTTGTGGGCTCATCGCCCGAGATGCTCGTGCGGTTACGGGATAACATCGTGACCCTGCGGCCCCTCGCGGGCACGAGACGACGTGGTATAACGAGGGAGGAGGATGAACTCCTGAAAGTTGATATGCTCCTCGACGAGAAGGAGCGAGCCGAGCACGTCATGCTGGTAGATCTGGGTAGGAACGATCTTGGCAGGGTAGCGCGATCGGGCAGCGTCGAAGTGACGGAACTCATGGAGATCGAGAAGTACTCACACGTCCAGCACATTGTCTCGAATATCACGGCCGAGCTGGATACCGGCAGGGACGCATTCGATGTCTTTCGCAGCTCGTTCCCCGCTGGCACCGTGACGGGAGCGCCCAAGATACGGGCGATGGAGATCATTGAAGAGCTCGAAAAGAGCAGAAGAGGGATCTACGCGGGTGCTGTAGGCTATTTCGACTTCTCCGGGAACCTCGATTTCGCAATCAGCATTAGAACGATGTTTACTGCAGGCGACAAAGCGTATTTCCAGGCAGGTGCGGGAATCGTCGCCGATTCGGTACCTGAGCGCGAGTTTGCAGAGACTGAGAACAAGCTGGGGGCTTTGATCACCACGGCGGAAGGTAAAAATGCGCGTGCTGGTAATTGATAACTACGATTCCTTCGTGTACAATCTCGTGCAGTACGCAGGAGAGCGTGGCGCGGAGGTGATTGTGCGGCGGAACGATGCAGAACTCAGCGAGTTACAAAAAATTGGTGCGGATCATATCATTATCTCTCCGGGTCCCGGGAGACCTGAAGAAGCGGGCGTATCTGCCGCCGTGGTGCGTGCCTTCGGGGCCACCACACCGCTCCTCGGCGTTTGCCTCGGGCATCAGGTGATCGGCGCGGTCTTCGGGGCTCATATAGGGTATGCACGCAGCATCATGCACGGTAAGGTCTCGCTCATCTACCACGACGCACAGGGGATCTACACAGGGCTCAGGAATCCGATCCATGCAACCCGCTACCACTCCCTCGTCGTTTCTGAGGACGCGTTGCCGACATGCCTGGAGATCTCCGCGCGAGCCGCAGACGGTGAGATCATGGGAATACGGCATCGAACGTATCCGATAGAAGGTGTCCAATTCCACCCTGAGTCTATCCTGACCGAAGCGGGAAGACAGCTTGTGGAGAATTTTCTGCGGACGTGAAATGATAAAAGAAGCGATCGCAAAAGTGGTGGATGGTCACGATCTCACCGCTGAAGAGGCCGGGCGGGTCATGGAAGAGATCATGAATGGTGAGGCGACGGGAATCCAAATCGGTTCGCTGTTAACTGCTTTGCGGATGAAAGGTGAGACCGTCGAGGAGATTGTATCCTTCGTTCAAATAATGCGACAACATGCGGCACGCATCCATCCACGGGTGAACGGCATACTGGTTGACACCTGTGGAACCGGCGGTGATCGGCTCAAGACCTTTAATATCAGCACCATTGCAGCCTTTGTCGCGGCGGGTGCCGGCCTGGTGGTTGCCAAACATGGAAATCGCGCAGTCTCATCAAAGGCGGGTTCGGCGGATGTGCTTGAAGCGCTTGGCCTCCCCCTCATGCTGGAGCCCGAGCAGGTCTGTGCATGCATTGAAACGCTCGGGATCGGCTTTATGTTCGCTCCGGTGTTTCATCCAGCAATGAAATACGCACTGGAGCCGAGACGTGAGATAGGGGTGCGAACGGTATTTAACATGCTGGGGCCGCTGGCCAATCCGGCGCAGGTGCAGGCGCAGGTGATGGGCGTATATGACGCCAGACTGGTAGAAAAATGTGCGCGCGTTCTTGGCGGACTGGGCGTGCAGCATGCACTCGTTGCTCATGGCGTTGCTGGCCTGGATGAGCTCTCTTTACTGGGCGAGACGAGACTGGCAGAGCTGCGCGGAGGACAGATCAGCACGTACAGCATCGTGCCGGAGGATTTCGGGCTCAGAAGGGTTTCAGCACGGGAGCTCGAGGGCGGCGGCGCGGACGAGAATGCGCGTATCGTACTGGCGATCTTGAAAGGTCAGAAGGGCGCGAAGCGGGACGCGGTCGTGCTCAATGCTGCAGCTGCGCTCCTCGTGGGCGGGCTGGTCACCGATTTGAAGGACGGTTTGGAGCTCGCAGCGCTCTCCATTGACTCGGGTGAGGCGTACCGGAAGCTGACCGAGTTAGTAAGATTTACAGGTGGGTCGTTGGATAATGACTGGACTCATTGACGAGCTCGTCAGGAGCACGAGGCGATCCTTGGAACGCCGGAAGCACGATCCTCTTCCAGAACGGGAGAGCACGATCCGCAGCTTATCAGCAGCGATCAGGCACGTGAATAAGGCGATCATTGCGGAGATCAAGCCACGGTCACCGAGTGCCGGTGATCTTATAGGGGCGCGGGACGCGCTCACGATCGCCCGGGACTATGCGGCTGGTGGTGCAGCAGCGCTCTCGGTGCTCGTTGCTCCCGCCTTTGGCGGAGCGGTAGAGACGGTCTCGGGTGCGAAGCGAGCGGTAACCGTTCCGGTGCTCTACAAGGATTTTATCATCGACGATTTCCAACTTTCTGAGGGCTTCAGCCATGGCGCTGACGCGGTTTTACTCATCGCGGGCATCTCGCCCCTTGAGCGGCTCATGAACCTGGTGGACGATCTGGGCATGGAAGCGATCGTCGAATGTCACACCGCGGAAGATATAGACCGGGCAGTAGCAGCAGGTGCCGAGCTTGTGGGGATTAACAATCGTGATCTGAGCACGTTAACGGTGGATCTCGAGACCACCGCACGACTCGCAGAATCGGTACCCGAGAATAAGCTCCTGATCAGCGAGTCGGGTGTGAAAACTCCGACCGATGCGAGCTATTTATTTGACTGCGGTGCGGATGCGCTCCTCATTGGAACCGCTCTGATGAAAGCGCCGAATCCAAAGGAGTTCATACAGGTATGCATGCTGTGACCGTTAAGATCTGTGGAGTGACGAATATCGAGGATGCGCGTCTCGTGCTGGAAAGCGGCGCGGATATGCTCGGCATGATCGTGGACGTGCCCGTTGCAAGTCCGCGGAAGATACCGCTGGTCACGGCAATTGAGATCGCACACTCGTTACAGGGTGGTATTGATCTCGTTGCGGTTTTGCTACCTCGCGCCGTGCAGGAGGTAGAGCGCATCGTGCGCCAGCTCGAGCCCTTTGCCGTCCAACTGCACGGCTTCGAGTCGAACGATTTTTTACGTTCACTCCGGAATGCGATACCGGGCGTTAAGGTGATCAAAACCGTTCACGTTGATGAGACGGGGGCGATTCATGGCGGGCTGCCGGAACTGGATTATCTCGATTTCTTGCTGCTTGATACCGTCTCGAAACAGCTTGGCGGGACGGGCAAGACACACAACTGGGCGACCAGCGCAAGGCTGGTTGAACAGAGCGCCGTGCCCGTGCTGCTCTCCGGCGGTTTGAACCCCTCAAATGTCTGCGATGCGATACGAGCGGTGAAACCGTATGGTGTAGATGTAGCAAGCGGCGTGGAATCGGTGCCGGGCAGGAAGAGTAAGGATAAGGTTGAACGATTTATGAGGAATGCGCAATGTATGTAGGTGTTTATCCCAAAGCGGGTAAATTTGGCGAGTACGGCGGCCAGTTTGTGCCTGAGGTCTTGATGCACGCTTTACGCGAGCTTGAGGATGCGTTTCGCGATGCCAGCAGGGATGAGCGGTTCAAAGCGGAATTGGACCATTATTTGCGGACGTTTGCGGGCCGGCCCACCCCGCTGTACTGCTGCTCAAGGCTTTCCAAGCTGCTGGGTACCCGACTGTATCTGAAGCGAGAAGATCTCGTGCATGGCGGCGCGCACAAGTTGAACAATGCGCTCGGGCAGGCATTACTGGCACGGCGAATGGGGAAGAGCAGGCTCATTGCTGAGACCGGAGCAGGTCAGCACGGGTTGGCGACGGCAATAGTAGGTGCGGTCTTCGGCCTGAAGACAGAGATCTATATGGGCGAAGAGGACATCGAACGGCAGCGGTTGAACGTGTTCCGCATGAAATTGCTGGGTGCAGAGGTCCATCCGGTGGAAAGCGGCTCGCGCACCCTGAAGGATGCGATCAATGAAGCGCTTCGTGACTGGGTGGCGAACGTTGAGGATACGCACTATCTCCTCGGCTCTGTGGTGGGGCCGCATCCATACCCCATGATCGTGCGGGAATTCCAGCGCGTGGTCGGGCAGGAGACGAGAGCGCAGGTACAGGACGTAGAGGGGAGACTGCCGGATGCGATCGTAGCATGCGTCGGTGGTGGCAGCAACAGCATTGGGCTCTTCTACGATTTCCTTGATGACAAGGCCGTGGCGATCTACGGCGTCGAGGCAGGGGGTGAGGGTATCGCATCCAACCGCCATTCGGCAACGCTCTGTGCGGGCAGTAAAGGTGTCCTGCACGGCACCTACAGCTATCTCTTACAGGATGAACACGGTCAGATACTCCCGACCCACAGTATTGCGCCCGGGCTCGATTATTCGGGTGTTGGCCCTGAGCACGCCTTCTTGAAGGATTGTGGCCGCGTGACCTACGATATAGTGACGGATAGGGAGGCGCTGCAGGCATTCCAGCTCCTCTGCAATTACGAAGGGATATTGCCCGCGCTCGAATCGGCGCACGCGCTGGCATACGTAAAGCGCCTGGTCGATGCCGGGATCGCTGGTACCGATGATGTTGTTGTAGCCTGCCTCTCGGGCAGGGGCGATAAAGATGTTGAGCTCATAGAGAGGGCACTTCAATGAGCAGAATTAGTAAGGTCTTTGGGGATCTTGAGCGTAAGGGCGAAGGTGCCTTAATCGCCTATCTGATGGCAGGAGACCCTGATCCCTCGGCAACAGTTGCAATTGCTACAGCGATTGCACGGCACGCAGACGTTATCGAGCTGGGGGTACCGTTCTCTGATCCGATCGCCGACGGGCCCACGATACAGGCCGCGGCAGGGCGAGCGCTGGCGGCAGGCATGACGCCCGCGAGTATATTCCAGCACATCGCGGCGATAAGAAAAGAGACGGATGCTCCGATCGTGGTGATGGGGTATTACAATCCGATCCTGCGGTTTGGTGTCGAGCGGTTCATGCAGCACCTGGCCAAGGCTGGCGGTGACGGGGTTATTATTCCCGATCTCCCGATAGAAGAGGCAGAGGAGGTGCTGCGGTTTGCACACGAGTACGAGCTTGATACGATCTTCCTGATCGCGCCTACGACGCCTGAAGACCGGATTGCGGAGATATGCCGGTACAGTTCGGGTTTTGTGTACCTCGTCTCGCTGCTCGGTGTGACGGGCGCGCGAGCATCGATATCGGACGGTGCCAGAGCACTGATACAGCGTGTCGTCAAGAAACGGCCGGAGCTGCCTGCAGCAGTTGGCTTTGGCATCTCGCAACCCGAGCACGTGCGAGAACTGCTGGCGAGTGGTGCGAGGGGAGTAATCGTCGGTAGTGCGATTGTCAGTATCATTGCGAGCCATAAAGATAGCACTGAACAGATGCTCGCCGCGCTTGACGAGTATTGTGCGACACTGAAGGCGGCGACGAAGAAACGCTGATTTCTAATTACGCGAAGGAGAAAGCTTAATAACGAGAGCGGCCCTAGTGATTACTCAAAGGTGGTGTCTTCATGATAAAGAATCTGGAGATCACGAATTTCAAATCGATACAGCACCTGAGCCTTGACTGTAAGCGGATAAATCTCTTCATTGGTGAGCCGAATACCGGGAAGTCGAATATTTTGGAGGCGCTGGGATTGCTTTCGCACATTTATTATGGTGATCTTGAAAATTTTGTCCGATTTGAGAGCATGAGCAATCTATTTTATGATCACCTTGTGGAAGAAGCGATTATTATAAAGTTCGATCACAATGCATTTCGAATACAATTTCGCGATGGAAACTTTGAGGGATTTCTAAACGGCGCTAGAAGCTTTACTTACAATTATTCTGCTAGAGGAAGTGTTACGCGTGCTCCTGATTTCAAACAATTTAAATTTTACAAATTTGACGTAAGAAGAGATTTCCCAAACCGTGAGGCTGAATTCCTCGCTCCTCCTTCTGGTGATAACTTATTAACAATGATCTTAACCCGCAAGGATCTACGAAAACTGGTAAAGCAGATCTTTGATGTATATGGCTTGAAAGTTGTCCTTGATCCGTCCGAGAGCAAGATAAAGCTCCAGAAAGAAATTGAAGACCTCCTTATCCATCATCCGTATTCCTTAACTTCTGATACACTCCAGCGCATTATTTTCTACCTTGTTGCCATGGGGACGAATGAGAACTCGGTACTCGTATTTGAGGAGCCAGAAACTCATGCATTCCCCTATTATACACAATACCTGGCTGAGCGGATAGCGCTCGTTAAGTCAGATAACCAGTATTTCATTTCGACGCACAATCCTTATGTGCTCCTCTCAATTTTAGAAAAGGCTCACAAGGAGGAGGTAGCCATTTTCATAACGTATTTGGAAGACTATAAAACACAGGTGAAACCGTTGAGTGACAACGGCAAGCGAGATATACTCGACGCGGAGATAGACGCCTTCTTCAATATCAATCGCTTGTTAGAGGAAGACTAAAGGGTTACCTAAAGGAATCAACGTAAAATACGCGACCATTTAACGGTAAAAGATAGAACATGAAACTCGGTTTCCTGATCAATCCGATAGCGGGCATGGGCGGCTCGGTGGGTCTGAAAGGCACGGACGGCCTGGTAGAAGCGGCACGAACGTTGGGTGCGCAGCCCGTTGCAGCGGAACGTGCGCGGAAATGCCTGGAGGCGTTGAAGATCAGTGCGACACTACTCACCTGCTCCGGCGCGATGGGTGAAGATGCGCTCAGATCAACGCCGCTGCAGTATGAGGTTGTATATTCGGTCGACGGGCTCACCACCACGAGCGAGGACACGCAAAACGCCTGTCACCGATTCATGGACGAACGGGTGGAGCTCATCTTGTTCTGCGGCGGCGATGGCACGGCACGAGACGTGTACCGCGTGGTGGGCCAAGAGATCCCAATGCTGGGTATTCCTGCGGGTGTCAAGATGCACTCGGCCGTCTTTGCGATCACTCCCCGGGGTGCGGCGCAGATGGTCGAGCTGTTCGTCTCGGGCAAGGCTGAGGTACGTGAGGTCGAGGTGATGGATACTGATGAAGCCGCGTACCGTCGCAACGAGTTACGCATGAAGGTCTTCGGCTATGCGCGCACACCGTACGAGCCAGTGCTCGTGCAGCACGGTAAGAGCCTCTTCCAGAGCGTGAGCGAGGAAACAGCGAAGGAAGAGATTGCGCAGTTTGCGCTCGAGTTCATGCGTGACGGCTCATTGTATATCCTGGGTGCAGGAACGACCACCTTTAAGATCGCGGAATTGCTCGGCCTTGGCGATGAGAAGACGCTACTCGGCGTGGATGCGGTAAAAGACGGCAAATTGGTAGGAAAGGATCTGAACGAGCAGGCGCTGCTACAAGTGCTGGATCGTGAACCGAAGGCGAAGCTGCTGGTCAGCCCGATCGGCGCGCAGGGCTTTGTCTTTGGCCGCGGCAACCAGCAGCTCAGTGCCACCGTGCTGGATAAGATCGGGGTTGCGAACGTTATCGTACTGGCGACACCACACAAACTGAACGAAACGCCGTTCCTGCTCGTGGATACGGGCAGTGAGAAGCTGGACGAGCAATTGAGCGGCCATATGAGCGTTATCTGTGGCTATCGAATGGCGCAGCGAAAGGAAGTACGGCGTGGATGAATAAAGGGCAATCTTTAAAACCGTGTGCGCATAAAATTCTTATTTGTCTATAACATGACCTACGAGAAGTTCAAACGTGAGGTCGAGCGGATACTCACGGAGCAGTCACGACCGGTCACCTGGAACGAGATAAGAGCGAGCTCGACGAAGCTCAAACAAAAAGCGCCCTATCATGTCTATGTCCAGAAATTACAGGGCGATATCGGTCTCGTACGGTTCAAGCACAATCAGCGAACAGTGTGGGCACTACGGGACTGGTTCGAGGAGGGCAGGTTCCGAAAGCTCCTTCCGGAGAAACTGCGGCTGACCATACTAGCACTAACCGTGGGCTATGCGCTCGCAGCGAACGAATACTGGGAGCTGAAGCGGATTTATCCGCTGGATGTGGGATTGCGCACCTGGGACGTCATTGAAGCAGGTGTCGCGGACTATTTCCCGGAAGCGGACAGACGGCCGGAGAGTGTCGAGCTCGAGCCCGATGACACGGACTATCTACGGACCGTTGATGGTCCGGAGGATCGCATCAGGATCGCGGAAAAGGTAGCAGAAAGCGGTGAATTCCTGCATACCGGCGCGTGGAGGGGGAAGACGCTGGGAGTGACGAAGCCACGATTCCGCTGCTTTTATCTCTATGATGGCCATTGCCAGTTCTTCTGCGATCAGAACGTGTGCGTGGGCCACGACGTTGAGCTGACCGACGGTGGGGAGGAGCTTGAGGTTACGGGCGATAAGGTTTATTTCGTGTTAGAAGCTGCAGAACGTGCCCGTGGCGAATTTATCTGGCAGAAGCAGCAGGTTGCGTGGTTCATAACAGCCGTGATCTCATTGGCTGATCCGCGGCAGCGCCGGTTGCTCTGATTCATCAAGCCGCTGGAATAAAGGTGGATGGTCACGGCATTTTAATATCCAGATTAATAGTAAGAATTGTGGGTGTGCAGGATGAAATCGTCAGAGCTATCGGGATTCTATAAACTACGTGCGGAGGAGCGATTGAAGCTCGTTGCGGATTTTGCCGGTCTCAGTGACGATGAGGTAGCCATTGTGAGAAGCAGTAGCGCGCTGGGCGAGTTAGCGGATCGTATGATTGAGAACGTCGTGGGTACCATGCCGCTGCCGCTCGGTATCGCCACGAATTTCCGCATTAACGGTCAGGATTATCTGATCCCCATGGCGATCGAGGAGCCCTCGGTGGTGGCCGCGGCGAGCAATGCGGCGAAGATGGCGCGGGCGAGTGGTGGATTCCATACAAGCTCAACCGAGCCCATCATGATCGGGCAGATTCAAATTACTGACGTTCCTGATCCGAACTCCGCGAAATCCGCGCTTATCGCAGCGAAGCAGGAGATTTTAGAGCGCGCGAATAAGCAGGATTCTGTACTCATGCAGCTCGGTGGCGGCGCGAAAGATATCACCGTGCGGATCATCAGCACGGCGTCCGGAACGCAGGTGATCCTGCATCTCCTCGTGAACGTGAAGGACGCCATGGGCGCGAACGCGGTGAACACGATGGCTGAGGCGGTTGCACCATACATCGAGCAGCTTACCGGTGGCAGAGTTTATCTGCGCATCATCTCGAACCTCGCAACGCACCGCCTGGCCACAGCACAAGCTGTTTTTCAGAAGGACATAATCGGCGGTACGGATGTCGTTACCGGTATTTTGCGCGCATACGAATTCGCACTGGCCGACTCGTACCGGTGCGCCACGCACAACAAGGGCATCATGAACGGGATCGACGCGGTGGTCATCGCGACGGGCAATGATTTCCGGGCGATTGAAGCGGGCGCACATGCCTACGCGAGCATTACCGGACACTACCAGCCGTTGACACGCTGGGAACGGAACCAGGACGGCGATCTGGTGGGCACGATCGAGCTCCCACTTGCCCTTGGACTCGTCGGCGGTGCGACGGCGACGCACCCCACCGCAAAGGTGAACGTGAAGATCCTCGGTGTCCAAACGGCGAACGAGCTGGCTGAGGTCATCGCCGCGGTCGGCCTCGCGCAGAACTTCGCCGCGCTCCGCGCACTGGCGACTGAAGGCATTCAGCGCGGGCACATGTCATTACACGCACGGAACATTGCAATCGCCGCTGGTGCACAAGGCGACCAGATAGACAGAGTTGTGGAGATACTGGTGCAGGAAAAGCAGGTGCGGGTTGATCGTGCAAAGGAAGTGCTGAAGACGCTGAAATGAAATCGCCTGCTAGGCTAGGTGAACTGCTTCGTGACACTCGGGATCGCCTCAAGCACATCGGTTGCGAGCAGACTAGACCCTTTGGTCGCAAACGCGAGATCGCCTGCGGTCCCATTCACAAATGCGGCAGCAGTCGCCGCTTTGAACGGATCACCGGTAACTGCGAAGAAGGCCGCGGCCAGCCCTGCCAGGACGTCGCCCGTGCCGCCAACGGTCATGCCCGCGTTACCCGTTCGGTTTAGCTTCACGCGATTGCCATCTGATACGATATCCACAGGCCCCTTCATAAGCGTCACCACATTGTTCCGCTGTGAGAACGCGGTAACAAACTCCATTCGCGCTTCCAGCTTGTCTTCTGGCGGGACCGCCATATCTCTGCCGTGCGCGTTGACGCGCATCTTCGCGAACTCACCAGCATGCGGCGTGACGATGATCCGCCTGTCCTCTGCGGTATTGGGCAGCGCGAGGCCGTAAAAGCCATCAGCATCAACGATCAGTTTTTTAGTTGCCTCGTGCTCGATGATCTGTTGCACAGCCTCCTTTGTCTCATCCGCTGCGCCCAGGCCCATACCGATCGCGACACTATCGTGTTTCTTTACCAAATCTACTATCGGGATAACGTCTTTCTCCACTACTACAGCAGCAGAAAGTGGATGAACAATCAAATTCGGCGAGAAAGAGGCGATAATACCAGAAACGCTGCGTGGTGCTGCTACCGTTACCCAATCGGCGCCGGCACGAAGCGCAGCAAGCGCGGCCAGGGTCGGCGCGCCCGAGAATGGCCCGCCACCGACAATGAGCACGCGACCGTTATCACCTTTATGGGTGCGCGGGCTTCGCTTCAGCAGCAAACGCACATCGCCGGGGCCCGCTAACCGTTCGAAGCGTTTCGGGATGCCGATATCTGCCACCACCAGCTCACCGACGTACGGTTCGGCACGCGTTTCGAGCAACCCGGTCTTCGGTCGGTGAAAGGTCACGGTAAGATCAGCCGTAACCGCACTGTCCGCTTCGCCTGTTGTGGGATCCAGTCCAGAAGGTACGTCAACAGCGACAACAAATGCGCGCGGCCGTGCAGTATTGATCAGCTCAATTGCTGTCGCTTCTGGCTCACGAATCGCACCCTTAATACCCGTCCCGAAGATCCCGTCGACGAGCACTGTTGCGTCAAGCACGTCTGCAGCAGCGGCTTGTAACTGCGACGAGTCAGTGATTTCCGCCGTAGTGGTATCGCTTTCCTGCAGTATACGCCAGTTACGTCGCGCCTCATCGGTCCGCAGATCTGTAGCACGACCGAGCAGGAGCACCGTAACCGCAAACCCGTTGAGCTGTCGCGCGGCCACGAAGGCGTCACCGCCGTTGTTGCCCTTGCCGGCGAGCACGGTAACGTTCACCGCCTCACCCGCGCGGTTTTTACCTCCGTTCGGAAATCGCTTACGAATCTCAGCGGCAAGCTGGGCGCCGGCGTTCTCCATTAATTGCAGGGGAATAAGTCCAAAATAACCGCAATTTTCGTCCAGTGCAGCCATCTCTTCAGCGGTTATCGCTTCTGCATCTTCCATGGCTACGTACCTTTCCGCAATCGCGCACAGTTACGTTAGGTAAAAGGAAAGAGAAGTAAGTATCTATCTATCGCCTTACCACATCCTCATCGCATCAATTTCCGTAGCGCTTCAACGTCTGCTTCTACCACTTTCGGTGACTCACAGATCTCGATCACGCGTTCGGGGTCTTTCAGGAGATGTCCGGTAGTGATGCAGACGATCCGCTCATCCGAATGGATTTCGCCCTGCTCAACCAGCTTTCTCAGCCCGGCAATGGATGCGGCACTCGCGGGCTCGACGCCGATGCCCTCCATCCGCGCGAGTTCGAGCTGTGCTTGCGTTATCTCATCGTCGGTTACCGATTCTGCTATGCCGCCCGTGCTTCGAATTGCGTACAGCGCTTTTGCCGCATTTACCGGGTTGCCGATCCGGATTGCGGAAGCAATGGTCTCGGGTTTGGGTTCTGGTGTGATCTCAGGTGCGCCCGTTTTAATCGCGTTGAAGATCGGTTTCGCACCCACCGCCTGGATGCCCGTCATCCTGGGTAGAGCAGCAGTGATCCCCAGCGTCTTCAGTTCCTGAAAGCCCTTGAAGATCGCGCTGATATTGCCTGCATTCCCTACGGGCAGAATGAGCCGATCGGGTGCCTGCCAGTCGAGCTTCTCAGCAACCTCAAAGGCGATCGTCTTCTGACCCTCCAGGCGGTACGGGTTCACGGAATTGAGGAGGTAAAGCGCCTCCTCTTCGCAGAGTACGCGCACCACCTTGAGCGCGTCGTCGAAATTACCGAGCAGCGAGAAGACCTGCGCGCCGTGCATCATCGCCTGCGCTACTTTGCCCAGTGCGACCTTGCCCTTGGGCAGCAGCACGTAGCAGGGAAAGCCCGCTTTCGCCGCGAAGATCGCCAGTGAGGCGGACGTATTGCCCGTGGATGCGCAGGCGACGCCCTTCACACCCAGCTCCACTGCCTTCGTTACCCCGACAGTCATGCCGCGATCCTTGAACGAGCCTGACGGGTTCAGACCCTCGTGCTTCACCCAGAGATCCTGCAGGCCCAGGGCTTCGCCGAGCCGGTCGCAGCGGTAAAGCGGTGTATTTCCCTCCTGTATCGTCACCGGTAGAGTTTCCTCACCAAACGGTAACAACTCGCGATATTTCCATACGCCTTCGCCCGGTGCCCTAACGATTTTTCCCACATCTACCGTGGTGTAATCATATTTGATATCCAGCAATCCACCGCACTCACGGCACGTGTAAACGATTTCATCCTTCGCGTAGCGCGCACCGCAGCGTATGCATTCGACGTCGTAGTCTCTCATAATTCGCGTCCTGTGATGGTAAGTAGCGCAGAAAGCATAAAAAGCGCGAAATAGTGTTGGCGGTCTCGGCAGGGTAGGAGGATTTAATGCGGATATCCAGCGTGGTATCTACCGTCGCAGATTACTGCGCGGGATCGTCGAGCAGCTCATACAAGTCACGGATAATAAATTCGGCTTCTGTTTCCGCGGTGCGATCTTGGTCGCTGCGCTCGCGATCGAGATAATACGCGGTGATGCCGATCTTGCGTGGATTGAGGAAATCGAAGATCCAGTGGTCGCCGACATGAACAACCCGCTGCGGTGGGATGTCCAGGATCGTGCAGACACGAGCGAAGAATCCGTTGGTCTTCTTCACCTGCCCGAAATCAGAGGTTGCGGAGAAGATATGGGAGAAATACTTCTTGAGTGGTTTGATCTGGAAATCAATGAACTCGTGCGTGGCATTTGAGCTGACTATCAGGTCGTAGCCCGCATCGCGCAACGCAGTCAAGACGGGCTCCACGTCCTCGTAGATCTGGATCAGATCCTGGTATTTAGTAAAGAGCTCCTGGTACGGGATATCCAGGCCGAACTGCTGCAGCCAGTAACTTATGGTATACCACTCGATTCGATGCTCGCCAACCCGGTCATACTCACCCGTAACGTAGTTGACCGCCTGCTCGAATGGTAAGCCGTTCTTTTCCGCGTACACCCGGGGTATGCCGTCGAGCCAGAAACTGTCAACGAATCCGGGAGCAACGAGGGTACCGTCAACGTCGAATGAGACCACTTTTATCGCTTCTTGCGCTTTGGCTGCTCGTAACATCTTTCCTTTCACTCCACTCGTTCCAACCGGTCACTTGCTCTCACGCCGCAAACTGCCTTGCTGGATTACGAGCCCGAAGGATGCAGCATCAATCAGGCTAAAATCTCTTTTGCCGCTGCCACGCCGTTACCGGTCTTTGCAATAGCCTTCTTCTCGTATAAGACCTCTTCAAGAACCGCAAGTGTCTTGAGAATGTCCGCGCTCGTAATATTGCCCATGGAGGCGATCCTGAAGATCTTGCCCTTCAAATCTGCCTGGCCACCCGCAACGACGACGCCCCTTTTACGCATACCCGGTCGCAGATCGCCATCGGAAATGCCCTTCTCTACCGGCATGTTCACTGCGGTCACCGTGTTGGAATACTGACTCACCTCGTTGAGTTTCGGGAACATGGTCAAGCCGTTCTCCATAATAGCCGCGCGAACCGCTTTTGCCATGGTCCGGTGCCGTGCGATCCGATTCGGCATACCCTCTTCCGCAATGATCTTCAGGGCTTCATGGAGTGCGTAGAAGAGTGGTAACGCGGGAGTGTACGGTGTCTGGTCCTTATCCATGCTCTTCTTATGGGCCACGAGGTCCTGATAGTACGGCCGGCAAGGGTTTGCCCGTATCAGCTCCCAGGCCTTCTCGCTGACCGAGAGAGCGGCCAAACCAGGCGGTACGCCCAGGCATTTCTGCGAGCCCACAATCGCAATGTCCGCGCCGAGCTCGTCAACGGGAACCTCATCGCCACCGATGGACGTGATACAATCGAGAACAAAGAGCGCATCGTACCGCTTCGCGAGCTTGCCCACCGCTCGTGCGGGATTGAGCATGCCGACCGAGGTCTCGTTGTGCACCATGGTCACGATCCGGGGACTGGTGGTGCTCTCCAATGCTGCCTTGACACGCTCCAGCTCGATACCCGTGCCCCACGTGAAGTGAAGCGGCGTAACCGCCCGGGGACCGCCATAGCGCTCTGCGATCTCAGTAAATCGCTCACCGAATTTACCGTTCGCCACCGTAACGACGGTACCATCTGGCTCTCCCGTGACCCTTGCACGCGTGAGCAGATTACCTACCGCCGCTTCCATAGCGCAAGTACCTGATCCACTGAGCACAAAGAGGTCGTTCTTGGTCTGAAAAACGTTCTTGAGCCCTTCAACGCTCTCCCGGAGGATCTGTGCGAATTCGTCACCACGATGGAAGATCATCGGTCGTGCCATCGTCTCACGAATACGCGGTATCACTGGAACGGGTCCAGGAATCATCAATAACTCTTCTTCCATTTCACTCGCACTCTCGCATTCTTTCCTAACAGGACGTTCGGATTGTAGATTTATTTTAATTATACAGTAAAGATATAAAACTAGGTGAATGATGGGAACAGAAGAGGATAAGGAGAGATCGGTGGTGCTGCGGGTGGCAGAGGCGTATCATCGTGATGCTGGGCGGTGGATCGCACGAATCGATACGGAGACGATGAGATCGCTCGGGCTCATTCCAGGCGATGTGATTGAGATCGAGGGTAAGAGCATTGCCACCGCGATCGTGCATCCTGCGTACTCACCGGACAGTGGCAAGTCCATTATTCGCATTGACGGGAATATCCGGAGCAATGCGGGCGTTGCCATTGATGACCGGGTGCGGATACGGCAGACCCTGGCGAAAGAAGCGAAGCGGATTACGCTCGCACCGACGCAGCCGATCCGGATCGCAGGCGGCGAGCGGTATTTATTGAGCAGATTAAAAGGCGTTCCCATTACGAAAGGTCAGATTATTCGGGTTGAATTGCTCGGCAATCCCGTTTCCTTTGTCGTTACCAATACCGTTCCCATCGGCACGGTCATTCCGAACCTCGACACGGAGATCGTCCTTCGCGAGGCACGAGCAGAGACGTTAGCTGTACCGCGTGTGACCTACGAGGACATCGGTGGTCTGAAACGTGAGATCAGCATGATCAGGGAGATGATCGAATTGCCGCTCAGACATCCAGAGCTCTTCGAACGCCTGGGGATCGAGCCGCCAAAGGGCGTGCTCCTCCACGGTCCCCCGGGCACGGGCAAGACCATGATCGCTAAGGCCGTGGCCAACGAGACGGATGCGAATTTCCACTCGATCTCCGGGCCGGAGATTATGAGCAAGTTTTATGGTGAGAGTGAGCGGCACTTGCGTGAGATCTTTGAGGAAGCGGAGAAGAACGCACCCTCCATCATCTTCATTGATGAGCTGGACTCCATCGCACCAAAGCGTGGCGAGACGACCGGTGAGGTGGAGCGGCGTGTGGTTGCGCAGTTGCTCTCGTTGATGGACGGGCTTGAATCGCGCGGGCAGGTCGTGGTCATCGGAGCCACGAACAGGCCGAATGCGCTCGACGAAGCGCTAAGAAGAGGTGGACGGTTCGATCGCGAGATAGAGATCGGCATTCCGGATCGGAACGGCCGCGATGAGATCTTGCAGGTGCATACTCGTGGTATGCCGCTGGCTGACGATGTCAATCTCAAAGTGGTGGCGAATATCACGCACGGATTTGTCGGGGCGGACCTGGCGGCCTTATGCAAGGAAGCGGCAATGCATGCGCTCAGGCGAATCTTACCGGAGATCGATATTGAGAAGGACATCCCGCCAGAGGTTATGGAGCGATTAACGGTCCAGAATGATGATTTCACTGCGGCCTTGAAGAATACGGAGCCCTCAGCACTGCGTGAGGTCTTTATTGAGGTGCCGAACGTCAAGTGGGAGGACATTGGCGGTCTGGATCGTGTGAAGCAGGAATTGAAAGAGGTCGTGGAGTGGCCGCTCAAGTATTCTGAGGCCTTTACGCAACTCAATACCAAACCGCCAAAGGGCATTATCCTGTTTGGGCCACCGGGCACGGGCAAGACGATGCTCGCTAAAGCGGTCGCAAACGAGAGCGAGGCGAATTTCATCTCGATTAAGGGACCGGAGCTGCTCTCGAAGTGGGTGGGCGAATCAGAACGTGCAGTCCGTGAGGTCTTCCGGAAAGCGAAGCAAGCCTCACCCTGCATCATCTTCCTCGATGAGATCGATTCGATCGCACCCGTGCGGGGGATGGGATATGACTCGCACGTAACCGAGCGCGTGGTTTC
Organism: Candidatus Methanospirareceae archaeon; assembly: GCA_049975405.1. Classification (GTDB taxonomy): domain Archaea; phylum Halobacteriota; class Syntropharchaeia; order Alkanophagales; family Methanospirareceae; genus JACGMN01. The sequence continues at coordinate 40,135 of JBNGDK010000003.1, read as the reverse complement.
GCAGATCCTGACAGAGATGGACGGACTGGAGGAGTTGAAGGACGTGATCGTGATCGCCGCGACCAACCGGCCGGACATGGTTGATCCCGCGCTGCTCAGGCCAGGGCGACTCGATCGTCTGATCTATATCCAGGTACCGGATAAAGAGACGCGGCAGAAGATCTTTGAGGTGCATCTGCGGGGCAAACCGCTCGGCAAGGATGTCTCGAGTGACGAGCTTGCGGCGATGACCGCTACCTACGTTGGTGCGGACATCGCGGCGATCGTGAAGGAGGCGGTGATGACGGCCTTACGTGAGATTATCGCCACAGGAATTACCGAAGAGCAGCTTGGCGAAGTGCTCAAAGACATCGTGGTACGCAAGCACCACTTTGAGGCCGCGATTCGTACCGTGAAGCCGACCTCTGACCCGGGTGCGCAGCAGGAGTTTGAGGCACGGGCAGAGGACTTGGTAAGACATGCTTATGCATAATCAGATTATACTGATAAGAGGAAAGGTAAGAAAATGGAAAAGCATCAAAAGCGGATAGCAGCACCACGGAGCTGGAAGATAGCTCGGAAGACATCGAAGTGGACGGTGAGTTCGAAGCCAGGGCCGCATCCAGTTGAGACGAGCATGCCTTTGCTCCTGGTTGTGCGAGACATGCTACAGTTAGCGGACAATAACAGAGAGGCAAAGCGGATACTGCATGAGGGTAACGTGATTGTCAACGGAACGGTGCGAAAAGATCATAAATTCCCTGTCGGTGTCTTTGACATCATTTCTATTCCCGTGATCAAGGCGCACTATCTGGTGCTTCTGGACAAAAAAGACCGGTTAGCTCTTGTGGAGATCGAGGAGGATGCGGCCTCGAAGAAGCTCTGTCGCGTGAACGGCAAAACGATGGTCAGAGGTGGCCGGATACAGCTCAACTGTCATGATGGACGGAATTTTATGATGGACGAGTCCGGCGCGGAGATCAACACGCATGACTCGATCCTGATCTCCATTCCTGATAACAAGATCATGGAGCACTACAAATTCAAGGAAGGGAGCCAGGTTGTGGTAATCGGTGGCCGTCACTCGGCGCAGACCGGCGAGATCGAGGAGATCAAACGCGTGCACAGCCCGCAACCAAACGTCGTGCGGATAAAAGCGAGTGGTGACGGTGAGACCTTTGAGAGCCGTGAGGACACGATCTTCGTCGTGGGTGAGCAGAAGATCGTCGTGCCGGGCTTGAGCGTGCTGTGAGAGAGATCTGTTCGGAAACCGGGACAGAAAAGGAGTAAGCAGAAAGAAAATGACAGAACCAGAGCAGGAGAATCCGATGCGGCGTATCGAGATCGATAAAGTAGTGATCAACATGGGCGTAGGCGAAAGCGGCGAGAAGCTGGCGAAGGCTGAGAAGCTGTTGACTGAGATCTCCGGGCAGCGTCCGATCAAGCGCATGGCGAAGAGGACTATTCAACCATTCAACGTGAAGAAGCATGAAGCGATCGGGGTCAAGGTGACGCTGCGCGGCAATCGCGCTCAGGAATTCTTGAAACGCTGCTTTTCGATTCAGAACACGATCTATAAGAGTCAGTTTGATACGTTCGGGAACTTCTCATTCGGCATCGCCGAGCATACTGATTTTGGGATGCGGTACGATCCGAACGTGGGCATCTTCGGGATGGACATTTGCGTATCGCTGAAACGCCCAGGTTACCGAATAAAGGACCGGAAGCTTCAGAAACGGAAACTGCCACTTAAGCAGCGAACCACGCCCGAGGAGGTATTCGCGTTCCTCGAGCGCGAGTATGGCGTGGAACTGATCGGCGAAGAGGAATAAGAAGGAACTGCCAGACTCATCGTCCGGTCATTCTTCGGGTTCTATCTAATTTCCTGGTTTCGTTCCTTTTCATTCTGGTTCCCCTTTATTAGCTCTATCTATCTGAACAAATGAGGGAATGAGCGTAGGATGCACATCGGGATCATCACCTGCGAGATTTTGCGAAAGGAGATACGAGCGCTGGTGCAGAGGGCCGGTGTGCGCGATCTTTACTTTGTGGTGCCGGATGCGGCAAACTCCGTCACCGTGGTCTTTTATCAACGTATCATCGAGCGGTTCGTGCAAGAGTTCGAGGGAGATAATGTGGTTATCAGGACGAATACGCTCCCGCGAATCAGGAAAGAGATTGAGAAGCGAGAGCTCAGTGATTCAGTAATTCTGAAGGTACTGGAACTACGGATGCACGACCGTCCTTATGATCTCCGGCTGGAGATCAAGGATGGGATCGAGCGGATGGGCGCGTTCGTCGATCTTATCGTGCTCGGTTACGGCTTATGCGGGTCAACCGAACAGGAGCTGGAGCGTTTGATCGCCGAGGCCACAATTCCGGTACGCATCCCGCGCGACAGCAGCGGAAAGATTCTGAACAACTGCATCGAGATCACCTTGAGCAGGGAGCGAGTTCGGGAGCTCATGGCGGATGAGGTGGGCACGTTCTTCATGACCCCGGTGGGCGCGTCGCTGATCAAAGAGCCGCAGGTGATCCTGGAATCAACGATCAACATTATGGCCGGAAAGAAGATGAAGCCCTATGCGGTCGGCGACACAAGACGCGTGCTGCAGTTGATGAAGAACCATTACCACCGCGTGGTGAAGATAGTGAACTCGGAAGCGGACGAGCGGGACAATGAGTATGCGGAAACGGTGGAGCGGTTCGCGACCAAGTTCAATCTGGAGATTAAACAGGAGCAGGGCTTTGAGACTGTATTGAGTGACCTGCTGGATGCCGAGAAGGAACGTAAAGAAAACCATCAGTTAAGCTGATGATACTGACACGCTAACTAACTGCCAACGTATATGAAAACCATTCATTGATCACTGCTGCGTTACCGCAACCAGTATCAGTCTTATAGGAAACAGTATATGACTCAGCAGCTTGATGAACGGTTCTGGGAGATCGATCTCCTGCGTGGCGTAGCGATCCTCATGATGATCTTCTACCACGTACTGTACGACCTTGACCGCTTTAGCGGTTTGGGGATCGAGATCCACACGGTATTCTGGCGTTTATTCGCGGTTGCGACCGCATCACTCTTTCTCCTGCTGGTCGGCGTCTCCTTGACGCTCAGCTACGCACGCGCCTCGCACACGAGCTCGGAGCCGCGTCTGTTTCCGAAGTATCTGAACCGCGGTGCACGAATCTTTGCCTGGGCGCTGCTCATCACCACGGTTACCTGGGTTCTGTTAGGGGACGGTTTTGTGCGCTGGGGTATACTGCATCTGATCGGCCTCGCGATTATCATGGCGTTTCCCTTACTGAAGTTGAGGTACGTAAATCTTGCGCTCGGATCACTATTCCTGCTGCTAGGTGTGCTCATCAGGAATCTGCGGGTTGGAAGTTCGTGGCTGCTGTGGCTTGGATTCATGCCGGCGCAGTTCACGAGTGTCGACTATTTCCCGGTGCTGCCCTGGTTCGGCGTGGTGCTCATCGGCATATTCGTGGGGAATTCACTCTACCCCTGCTATCATCGGAAGTTCAGGCTGCAGGATCGTTCGCACGTCACGGTGATTCGAGGACTCAACTTTTTAGGCCGGCACTCGCTACTCATCTATCTGGTGCATCAGCCTGTCCTGATAGCTATGCTCTTTCTGGTGGGCGCTGTGGATATCGGCGCTCTGACCGGTTTGTAGTGTCACCGACGCGAGCGAGCCTAGCGTGCCTCCTCATCCTCTTCCCAGAGCCCGAAGAGGTTCTGCTCGGTGTCGCGACAGACCGCGAGATAGCCCCAGCCCGGGACGGTCATTTTGGGCGCGATGACGGAACCGCCGAGCGCTTCGACTTTCTTACTATAAACATCGATCGACTCAACCCCAATGAAGTGCGTGATCTGCTCGTCGGACTGCTGGCGCTGGCTCATGCCGCCGCCAACGCCGGGGTTGCCCTCCAGATCGGTGGTCTCGATCAGGTAGTAAGGAATCGGGCCTGGCGGCTGCTCGATCTTCCAGCCGAACAGCGATTCATAAAAGTTGCTGGCGCGCGCCAGATCATCTGCCGGGATATTAAAATGGACAATGGTAGGCATCCTCTAGCAACAGCTCCTTTTACTTGTTCTATCTCTATATACAGCTCACACGGCCACCGAGGTTCCCTCCACCACTGAGGAGAGCGCTTTAAGCTGCGCGTCGCCAAAGAGCACGGGCTGCAGGAACTCCGCGGGTATACGCAGCGAGATCACCTTTGATCGTCCGTATCTGCCCCGGCTTACCACCTCCGCAGTGAGCAATTCAAGCTCTGCCAGCTCGGCGATGAAATCGCTGAACCGGCGCTGCGTTAGGGCATTCAGGTCCATCTGCGCGCATAACTCGCAATACCGTGTATAAACCTCGCCGCTCGAGAACCTGCCACGCCGCCGCTCCCGCACCAGGAAAAGCACGGCCGAGAGCACGAGCTTCTGCTGTACCGGTAACATCGTGATCCGCTCTGCCTCCCTGATCTGCGTGATATGCTCGCTCGCATAACGGACGTGATCCGCACACACCGGCTTGACCCCTGACTGCTCCGCGATCTCGCCCGAGACCAGCAAGAGCTCGAGTGCATAGCCCGCATCACCCAGCCCGGAATTGGCAAGCGCCGCGCAGAGCGGAATCACGGACTCTTCAAGTGCATCAGCAACAAATGCCCGCTGCGCACGGTCATATAAAATATCCTTGAGCTCTTCGGTCGTATAGGGTAGGAATCGCAGCCCCTTCCAGCTCGCTGCTGATCGCGCCTTAGAGTTCTGGAACTTTGAGAAGCTCAGCTCGTCGGCGAGACAGACGAAACTCACCTGCGCGTGCTTCAGCTCGCTATTGAGCCGCATGAGGTACGCGAACGTCTCATCGCCATTACGCACCAGCATCTCAAACTCATCCACGATCACGATCACGTGCTGCTTTTCAGCATCAATCGCACTCTTCAACTCTGCATAGAGCAGCTCTGCGGGCCAGCCGATCATCGGCACGCGTTTGTTGAACTTACGCGCGAGATACGCGACTACTCGATAGGGTGTATCAAATATCTCGCTATTGATATAGACCGTGTTCGCACGTCTTTCCAACGCACGGCTCACGTGTTTCACCGTAACAGTCTTCCCGGTTCCCAGAGGACCGAAGAGCACGATATTAACCGGCGAGCCCGCGCGGATCGCATCCGCGAGTACGCTGGTCAACCGCTCTATATGCTCCTCACGATGCGGGATCCGTTCAGGTATGTAGGGTGGTCGAAGTACCTCCTTAGCTCTGAAGATGGCACCGCCTTCTTCCGCATCCGCGCGCATCCGCTCCGCGACCAGGTTAAACATACGGTACCTGATCCTATGGAAGGACTTCATATATAAAGGTTACTGTTACCTGCCTGCCTGGTGAACGCGCTATTTACCTGTACCAGCACAGCGGGCAGTACCCGACCGTGAGTTCACGTTACCGCGAGTAGCACGACCTCCGCGGCGTGGTATGCAATGCCGTACTGGTGATGCCGGCGATCTTCCAGGAGAGCGCAGTATAGCTGGGTTTTATAGGTACCTAACCTAAATCACCGAAAGGTACGGGTATGAAAGAATATCTTCTCGGTAATGTTGCCATCGCTCGCGCGCTCTTTGAGGCCGGCGCGGGTGTCATTACGGGCTATCCCGGCACGCCTTCTTCCGAAATCGTTGAGACCGCGGCGCAGTTCGCAAAGCAGTATAGCGTGCATGTGGAGTGGTCGGTGAATGAGAAGGTCGCCGTTGAGGTTGCGAGCGGCGCAGCATGGACAGGCACGCGAGCAGCGGCGGTAATGAAGCACGTCGGCCTGAACGTCGCAGCCGATCCGTTCATGACCCTGGCATACACGGGTGTGAAAGCCGGTCTGGTGCTTATCGTCGCGGACGATCCTTATTGTCATTCCTCACAGAACGAGCAGGACACGCGCCGCTACGCGCAATTTGCCGGCGTGCCCTGCCTGGATCCGGCAGATCCTCAGGAGGCAAAAGACATGGTCCAGTTCGCATTCGAGCTCTCGGAAAAGCTCGAGCTGCCGGTCATTGTGCGACCCACGACGCGTGTCTCGCACGCGCGGGCGGATGTCTCGCTCGGGCCGATAGAGGAGCGAGTCGAGCAGCAGGAATTCGAGAAGAATCCCGCGCAGTGGGTGATGTTGCCTGTGCATGCACGACCACGGCATGCCGAGCTGTTGAAGAAGCAGGCTGCAGTGGCGGAAGCTTTAAACGATACGCCCTGGAACCGGCTGACGCTCCATCAGAGCGAATTTGGAATCATCACCTCGGGCATTTCAGGCCTTTACGTGGAAGAGGCGCTCAAGCAACTGGATACTACCATCTCGATCCTTCGGGTGGGTACCTTCCCGCCTCCCGTGGCGCTCATCACCGCGATGCTGAAGACCGTGAAGACGGTACTGGTGATTGAGGAGCTCGAGCCGGTACTGGAAGAGTATGTGGAGCGCTTGGCGCTAGCAAGCAACCCGGCGGTAAAGATACTCGGTAAGACGAGCGGACTGCTTCCGCGTGAGGGTGAGTTTGATTTGCTCCTCGTGCGCAACGCAATTGCACGCGTTTTAAACCGCTCTTCTACGGATATCCAAATGCTCAAAACGGCAACGGAGATCTTACCACCACGACCACCCGCGCTCTGCCCCGGTTGCAGTCACCGCGCGACCTATTATGCCATGCGAAAGGCCTTTGGGAAAGATGCAATCTTCCCCAGCGATATTGGCTGTTATACGCTCGCGGTCGGTATGGGTACCGTTGATACCTGTTTGTGTATGGGCGCAAGCATCACGCAGGCTACCGGGATCAGGTTCGGAGGCGAGCATCGGCCGATCTGTTGCAGCATCGGCGACTCGACCTTCCTCCATGGCGGGCTACCTGGTTTGCTTAATGCTGCTTACAATAAAGCACGCATCACCGTTGCCATTCTGGATAATTTCACCACCGCGATGACCGGCCATCAACCACATCCGGGGACGGGTACCACGGCCACCGGCGAGGAGACGAAGACAGCATCACTGGAGACGATCGCGAAGGCGTTGGGTGCAGACCTCATCGAGACCGTCAATCCGCTCGAGCTGGACGCGACGATCGAGACCTTTTCCCGAGCACGCGACTTCGAGGGACTCGCAGTTATCATTGCGAAGCAGGCCTGCGTCACCAATGCGCGACGAGCAGGCGTGCGTCGAAGACCGTTCCACGTGAATGCGGCGTTATGCACGGGCTGCAAGAAGTGCGTGGAGTTCGGCTGTCCAGCTATTGAGTTCGATGGTGAGGACGCACGCATCAATGCGCTCTGCTCCGGCTGCGGCGTCTGCGCGCAGATTTGCACCAGCGATGCGATTGAGGAGGTGACCACCTGAGAACAAATGAAGACCTCAGTGTGTGACCTTATTGTCGTCGGTGTTGGCGGGCAGGGCGTCATTCTCCTCTCCCATGTGATCGGGAAATCCGCACTGAAGGCTGGCTATGCTGTGCGTGGCGCGGAGACCCACGGAATGGCGCAGCGCGGTGGGAGCGTCATCAGTCATATCCGAATTGGCTGCGAGTACGGGCCCATGGTGCCGCCTGGTGGTGCGGATATTCTGGTTGCGCTTGAGCCCGCGGAGGCACTGCGGTATGCTCACTACCTCGTTGAGGACGGGGTCGTACTGGTAAACACCGAACCGATACTGCCGGTCACGGTGACGACCGGAAGAGCCACCTACCCACCGCTGGATGCTATGCGTGCACAGCTTCAGCGCGTTAGCAAAACGGTAAAGATGGTTAACGCGACTGAACTGGCGATCGAAGCGGGTACACCGCAGGCGATGAACGTCGTGATGCTCGGACTGCTCGCGCCCTATCTCCCCCTGAATGAAGAGCTGCTCATTGAGACACTCGCAGAATCGATCAAGCCAAAGTATCTGGCGATGAACAAACGTGCATTCGAACTCGGCAAACGCGCCTGAGTGAACGAAGTACTGTATGATTTTAATACCGAAAGGGCGTTTTTTTAGTCTATGACCTCGGAACTTATCGAGAAGATGGACGCCCCGCAGCTCCGTGACTATATTGACTTCTTGCTCTGGCAATACCGTCTCGTTGATGCATTCTGGTTTATCTATGTCGAAGAGCGATTCGGGGTCGATGCCGCTGAAAAGGTCAACGAGCAGGTCTGGGGGAAGACGGCGGAACTCGCGGCTCGTGACATGGTGGCTCGATTCGGTATCACAGAGAAAGGCTTAAAAGGCTTCGTCACGGCCTTGAAGCTCTTCCCCTGGGCGTTGATTATCAACTATGAGATCGAGGAGAAGGACGACGAGGTGATTCTCTCCGTTCCCCACTGTCCGCCACAGGAGGCACGGCTCAAACGCGGTCTGGGCGAGTACTTTTGCAAGTGCATGCACTACGCGGAATTCAAGCGGTTCGCGCACGTGATCGATCCCCGGATCAAGGTTGGCTGTATCTTCGCGCCGACCGATCCTCATCCCGATGGTATCTTCTGCCAATGGCGGTTCACGCTTGCCGAAGAGCATCTAGCGCCAACTGCAGAGGATACAGCAGACGAATGAGTGATAGCGGCCTTTTTTCGCCGTACTAACTAACGAGCGAGAGGAAGCGGCTCAATGGCAAGCGGCCTCAGGTAGTTCGTTGGGGGTCGTTCAGTGAATACAAAAGTACGTAAATACGTTCACCGTGCGTGCTTTGATCCTGAAAACTGCTGCGGTGAACAGCTGCTTGCCTTGCTAAAATCACGTGCTGTGATCTCACGCACTGCCCTGAATTACTACCATCTCCGTTCCGGTGAACAGGGACGAGTATACCGGGCGAATGAAGCACGAATGATAATTATATATTCTGTACCTCTCGACGCGTTGCAATCACGATCCCGGCCTTTTGGAGCACCTCTACCGCGCCCTTCAGATCGTCCACACGCACGATCAGCATCGCGCGCTCAGCCTTCGCCGTTACGAACGCGTAGGCATAGTCCATATTGATATTGTTCTCGCCGAGCGTCTTCGCAATCTCATACAAGCCGCCGGGAACGTCCTTCAGCTCCACCGCGAGCACGTCCGTCTCCGAGACCGTGAACCCGCCGTCCCTGAGCACCTGGTAGCCTCGCGCCGTATCGTCCACCACCATCCGGATAACGCCGAAGTCGCCCGCTTCCGCTACGGTCAATGCACGGATGTTCACCCCGCCGCCCGAGAGCGTCTTTGCTACACGGGCTAAACTGCCTGGCTTATTCTCCATAAAAATCGAGATCTGCTTTATCGCTACCATTCCTCTTTTCACACCTGCCTCTTGTCTATTACCCGTTTCGCCTTACCCATCGATCGCGGGATCGACCCGGGCTCCACCAGATTCACTTCCGCCGTGATATTCAACACGTTCCTGAGCTCCTTCGAGACCCGTTTGCTCAGGGTCATCAGATCCGCGATCTTATCGCTGAACACCTGCTCGGTTACCTCGACCTCAACCATCATGACGTCCAGCGGCCCTCGGCGATCCACAATAATCTGGTAGTGGTCACCCACCTCAGGAATCCGCATGAGTACCGATTCGACCTGGCTCGGGAAGACATTTATCCCCCGCACCACGATCATATCGTCCGTACGACCGAGAATCCGCATGATTCGCGGATGCGTGCGTCCGCACTCACAGGGCGCGTTATCAATGATCGTCAGATCGCCGAGCCTGAACCTGATGAGCGGGAATGCCCATTTATCCAGTGAAGTCACCACGAGTTCGCCGCGCTCGCCATCCTCCACCTGCTCGCCCGTATCAGGATCCACCGCCTCGATCAAGAAGAGATCAGCCCAGACGTGAATGCCGTTCTGCAGATGGCACTCGGTGAAGAGCGGTCCGCTCATCTCGCTCGTGCCATAAATGTCATAAGCTTTGATACCCGTAGCCTCCTCAATTCGCGTCCGCGTCTCATCCGACCATGGTTCTGCCCCGAAGACGCCCACTTTGAGCTTCGTATCGTCCCTGATACTGATACCCATATTCTGGGCCACCTCATTGATATACAGGAAATACGAGGGTGTGCAGGCGATAGCAGTGCTGCCGAGATCCTGCATGAGCTCGATCTGACGCTCAGTATTCCCGGCACCGATCGGGAGTACGGTTGCACCGATCTTCTCCGCACCGTAATGCAGCCCGAGCCCTCCGGTAAAGAGCCCATAACCATACCCCACCTGAATCACGTCGCCACGACCCAGGCCGATCGAGGTGAGTGCGCGTGCCAGAGACTCAGTCCACATATCTATGTCGCCCTGCGTGTATCCGACCACCGTAGGCTTTCCGGTCGTGCCACTGGAGACATGATACCGCACCACCCAGTCACCGGGCAGGCAGAACATGCCGGTAGGATAGGTATTCCGGAGATCTATCTTCTGCGTGAACGGGAGTTTCGTCACATCACTCAGCTGCTTGATGTCGTCTGGCTCCACACCCGCCTCCTTGAACCGATCCCTGTAGAAGGATGAATGGGCATAGACAAAGCGTACCAAAGATCGAAGCCGATCCTCCTGCAACTTATGCAAATCGTCAACGGGCATTCGCTCGATGTGCGGATTCCAGTACCTGAACATGAGTATTAATCACCAAAGCAACCAATGACCTTATCCTATAAAAAACCAGGTGGTTTCTCCAGCGGTGGTTTAAAGGGAGGAGCGCGGGCTGAATCGAAACGCTGAAACGGGACGGAACTGGCGATTCAGTACGCCCGCTCATAGCTTATAGCTTAATATACCAACGAACCCACCTATTACTCACACAGCCACATGGCTCAGGACTCATGCTCTCCATACAAAAGGTAAGCAAGCGTTTTGCCGGGATTACCGCAATAAAGGACGTCAGCTTTCTGATCGAGCGGAATGAGATCGTTGGGCTCGTCGGACCGAATGGCGCGGGCAAATCCACACTCCTCAATATCGTCAGCGGTGTCTACCCGCCCAGCGCGGGCTCGGTCGTCTTCGACGGTCAGGACATCACGAACCTGAGTCCCGATACCGTCTGCAAGCTGGGGATTGCGAAGACCTTTCAGCTCGTCCGTTCCTTCCCCGAGTTGACCGCATTGCAGAACGTGACCGTCGGCGCGCTGTTCGGTAATGCCACCAAGCTCAGCATGTCCGAGGCGCGCGCGAAGGCGGCAGCGAAGCTCGAATTCGCGGGCTATCCGGAAGAGAAGATCCATTATCCGGTCAAGAACCTGAATGTGGTGGAGCTGAAGCGTATCCAACTCGCACGCGCACTGGCAACTGAGCCCAAGCTGCTCCTGCTCGATGAGGTGACCACGGGGCTGAATCCGAGCGAAAGCAACGACGCCATCTCTCTGATCCAGAAGATACGCGAGTCCGGGATCACGATCCTCATGGTAGAGCACGTGATGCGGGTGATTATGAACGTCTCCGATCGGATCGTCGTCTTGCATCACGGCGAAAAGATCGCCGAGGGCACGCCTGCGGAGATCGCGAACGATGAGAAGGTCATTAGCTCGTATCTCGGCGAGAAGACCTATATGTGATGCGCATAACGCTAGAACAAACCCCACGCAATACGAATACGAAACGAGGCCATGCTCAGCATAGAAAAACTGAATGTCCTGTACGATAAGGTGCAGGTGCTCTGGGACGTCTCCTTCCGTGTGAACGAGAACGAAGTGGTGACGCTGCTCGGCTCAAACGGTGCGGGTAAGTCGACCACTGTAAAGACGATTCAGGGCGTACTTAAACCACAATCGGGGAGCATCAAACTGTTCGATACGCGTATCGATGGTATCCCTGCGTATAAGATCGTGGGTGAAGGAATCGCGCTCGTCCCCGAAGGGCGCGAGATCTTCCCGAAGATGAGCGTTCTCGAGAACCTCGCACTCGGCGCTTACGTGCCACGCGCGCGTGATGCGCAGAACGACACCCTGGACTGGGTCTTCTCGCTCTTCCCAAAGCTTGCGGAACGTAAAAAGCAGCTCGCCGGCACCATGAGTGGTGGTGAGCAGCAGATGCTCGCGATCGCACGCGCATTAATGTCAAAGCCAAAGCTGCTGATACTCGACGAGCCCTCGCTTGGGCTCGCGCCGGTGATCGTCTTACAGGTCTTCGATATTATTCAGAAATTGAAAGAGGAACACGTCACGGTACTGCTCGTTGAGCAGAACGTCCATCACGCGCTCGAGATCTCAGACCGTGCGTATATCCTGGAAAAGGGGCAGATCATCCTCGAGGGTAAGGGCTCAGATCTGCTCAACAACCATTACGTGCGAGAGGCCTATCTGGGCATGTGAGCTGGTGCTCAACTCAACGGGACTTCAGCCGGGATTTGATCTTCGCCGGCAGCGAGACGAGACCCCGTGGCAGGAATATCACTTCCAGGATGAGGATCAGCCCGATCAGGATCAAGCGCTCGTACGTGAACCCAAAGCTCTTCAGGCTCGCGTCCAGGAACGTAATGAATATCGTGCCCAGGATCGGCCCCTCGATCGTGAACAAGCCGCCACTAATACAATAAATGATCGGCCAGAATGAGATGTTTACGCCGTAGATCTCCGGTGTGATATACCCGAAGTGATGGATCTGCAACGCACCGGCGACTCCGGTAAAGTACGCGCTTATAGCAAACGCAGTCAGCTTGTACTTCGCCACATCGATACCCATTACCTTCGCTTCAAGCTCATTCTCGCGTATCGCCTCCAGCGCAAGCCCCATCTTCGATTTGAGGATCAGGTAAAAGATACCGAGCACCGCCACGGTGAGCAATAGCATCAAATAGTACTCGTAAAGGAGGTAATTGGGTATGGTAACGGAAATCAGTTTCTTCGCAGGGATACCGTCCCAGCCGCCGGTGAGCCATGAAAGTTCTGCCGTGATGGTATGTGCGATCACCGCAAACCCGAAGGTTACCATCGCCAGAAACCACTCCCGCAACCGTATACAGGTAAACCCGATAAACAGACCGATCACGGCAGCAAATAATCCGCCAACCAGTATAGTCGCACCCAGTGGAAGACCAAGGCTATTCGCCACAATCGCCGAGACATATCCACCGATACCGAAAAAAGCAGCGTGTCCGAGAGAGCCCTGACCGGAAACGGTGAGCAGATTCCATGCTGAGGCATACATAATGAAGACGAACATGATAATCAACACCGTCAGAATATACGTGTTGATCCCTACCAGGAAGGGTATGAGTAACGCCAGAATCAATGCGCCAAGTGCTATCCACCCCTTTAGGCTGATGCATTCGCGTTTCATTTCCTACTCACCCTGCTCACCAAAGATGCCCGTCGGCCGTAGTACCAGAACGATAATCAATATGAAGAAGGCGATCGTATCCTTCCATGCCGTGAAGGACATCGAAATGCCGAAGAGTTCCATGAAGTAGCGCATGAGTAGCGGGACCAGATTTTCCGCGATGCCCAGCGTTAGACCCGCAATGATCGCCCCGGGGATGCTCCCCAGGCCACCGATGATAATGACCGCAAAGGCCTTGATCGCGGGAATAGCACCGATATAAGGGTCCACCAGCTGGCCGCTGATCAACCACAAACCTCCCGCTGACGCGGCTAGCGCAGAACCCAGCGCAAAACTGAGCATGTCCATTCGTTCTACGTTAATACCCATGAGTGCCGCGGCTTCCCTATTCTGACTTGTGGCTCGCATCGCACGCCCGAGGTTTGTTTGCTTCATGAAGAGTTGAAAGGCGATCAAGAAGGCGATAGTAATAATGATAATGATGAGATAATCCAGTGGCAGCTTGATCGCGCCGAGGGGAATTGAAATGCTGCTGTACGGGCTGCGAACGGATCGCGAATTCGTTGACCACAGATACGCCACGAGATTCTGGAACAGATACATAAATCCGAGACTGAGGAATATCTCATTCAACTTCCCCGTGCCCATGATCGGCCGGAACCCAAGCCGTTCCATCGCTAGTCCGAGAAGGGCTATAAGCAGCATGGCAAGGGGGAGCACAAGATACGGATTAATGCGGGAATAGGTGTAAAGCCAGAAGGCGACGTAAGCGCCAAGCATCAGCAATTCGCCATGGGCGAAGTTCACCACCTTCATCACGCCAAAGATCAAATTCAGACCGATGGCGAGGAGGATATAAATGCACCCAGCATAAAGGCCCCACACCAAAATCTGCGCAAAAAGGCTAATATCCATGGGATAGAGAGAACAATGAAAAAAAGAAAAAAGATTATGTACTCCCGGGCTCGTACCAGTCCGGCAGTACAAAATCAGTCTCCTTTACGCTATTCGGCCATACGATCTTCGGCCTCGTCTCACCCGCAGAATCGTCCCAGATCAATTGCTGCATATAGAGATCGAACTTGCTCTCTCGGTAATCCTGCGTGAACGTGATCACGCCGCCCTGCATTGCCTCGATCATTTGCGACATCCTGATCTCAGCCAGTGCGTCCTTGACCTTTGCCTTATCCACCGTACCAGCATTCTTCACCGCTTCAGCCGCGATATAAATGCCCTCGTAGGTAGACGCGCCCATCATGCTCGGTGGTGCACCCCAGCGCGCAGTAAAGTCATCCCTGAACTGCTCCACGGCACTCTCAATCGGCCCTGCAGGAATGGCATAGGGCCCAAATCGGCTCTCCTGGATCGAGTATTCACCCCAGCGCTCCACGCCGGTGTAGTAGTCCGGATCATCGTTGCATTCTACCGAGAGGTAAATGCTGTGTAACCCCACATCCTTTCTGCCCTGCGTGACAATGAGCGTCTGCTCGTTGAGGAACGCGACAGGATAGATGACATCGGGTTGAGCAGCCTTTATGACCGTGAGCGGCGTTCGGTAATCGGTCTCACCCATCTTGAATTTTTCCGCGGCAACGATCTCAATGTTGAGATTATACGTTTCAATCGTCTTTTTGGTAGCGTCATAAACGCCTATGCCGTATGCGCTGTCCTGGTAAAGCAGCGCCATTCTCAGTGGTCGGTCTTCGGGGAAATTGAAACGTGCAAAGATCTCGGGCTTTACAATCTCATCGACGAAGATCGTCGTGCGCTCACCGTAATCGTCTGTGGTGGGGCAGTGATGGAAGAAGTAGCTGGTGTCAATATCGGTCCGGTGCGTTAATACCGGTGAAGAGGCGCCCGTGATGATGAACGGCACCTTGTGTTCCGCCGCAACAACTGAATCAGCGAACGTTACACTACTTGAGAAGCCGCCGACAAGAAGGTCGACCTTATTCTCTGTAATGAGCTTCGTCACGGTCTCTACACCGGCTTTCGGCGAGGATTCATCGTCTCCTTGCACAAGTGTTATGGTCATCGGAACGCCGTTGACGACGACGCCGCCCTTCGCGTTTATCTCTTCTGCTGCCAGGACTGCGGACTGCCACATATCCGTGCCCGTCGCACTGGCACCTCCAGTTAAAGATGCGACCACACCGATCTTCAGCTCTCCCGTTTCCACCCCCGGTTCTTCTGGTTGTTCCACACAGCCTGCGAGTAGGAGCGAGGCTATCACTATCACCGATACTAAAGTCGTATATTTCATGGTTCTACCTCTACTTTTCATTCTGCAATATCTGCTAACCTTGTTACATCTACGAGGTAGGGATTATTTAAGCTTTTCCTTTTTGCGGGCTCAGAAAATAAACTCGTTCGTGCCCTATCGGCACATTACATGCCCGTACAAGGCCACGGCGTTACAGACCGGCGTGCGGATTTATATAGTTCTCACGCTACATAGGATTCATGGCTTTCTGGGATGAGCAGATAGAAACGCTACCGCGAGATGAACTTGCTACGGTACAGCTAAAACGGTTAAAGGCCGTTATCGCCCGTGCTCGACACTCGATCTTTTATCGGCATCGCCTGGCAGGTATCGATGAGTCGCAGTTTACCAAGCCCGAGGACATTGTTCAACTCCCGTTCACCACAAAGCATGATCTGCGCCTGAATTACGATTTTGGACTCGTGACCGTGCCGCATGATGAGATCGTACGGCTGCATTCATCCTCTGGTACTACCGGCAAGGCCACGGTCATCTTTCATACCCGCAGAGACATTGAGAACTGGGCAAACCTCGTTGCCCGGTGTATTGTGATGGCCGGTGCGGATCAACGTGATGTCTTCCAGAACATTATCAGCTATGGGATGTTCACGGGTGGTTTGGGACTTCATTACGGCGCGGAGAAGGTGGGCATGCTGGTCATCCCGTCCGGTGTCGGGAACACCAAGCGCCAGATCCAGTTGATGAAGGATTTTAACTCAACCGTCTTCCATGCCACGCCCTCCTATATCCTCTATGTTTCGGAGATCATAGAGGCGGAGGGCGACGATCCCAGAGACTTTGATTTGCGGATTGGCTTCGTCGGTGCCGAGCCGCACTCTGAGCAGACGCGGCAGAAGATCGAGGATATCTATGACATCAGCGTCTTCAATTCTTATGGTATGTCCGAGCTAAACGGCCCCGGAGTCGCATTTGAATGCGAGGAGAAGAGCGGGATGCATTTCTGGGAAGATCAGTATCTGCTCGAGGTGGTGAATCCCCGTACCGGTGAGGTGCTTGGCCCGGGTGAGGAAGGCGAGCTGGTCGTGACCACGCTCTGCCGCGAGGCCATGCCGATCATCAGATACCGAACTGGCGACCTTGCTACTATTGTGGATGATGGCGAACCCTGCGCCTGCGGCAGGGCGCACGTGCGCATCTCACGAATCAAAGGTCGGACCGACGATATGCTCATTGTCCGGGGCGTTAATCTTTACCCGAGTCAGATCGAGGACGTGCTCATGAGCTTCCCTGAAGTGGCTACCAATTACCAGATCTACGTGGATCGGAAGGGCACGCTCGACGAGCTGGTTCTCAAGGTCGAGCTGTATCCAAAGATGTTCAACGGCGACTTGAGAAAGCTGAGGAAGCTTGAAAATGATATTCTCAAGGCCGTTCAGGATGAAATCGTGGTGCGCCCACGGGTGGAGTTCCACGAGCCCGGTAGCTTGCCCCGAACGGAGGGCAAGGCCGTACGGGTGGTGGATTTACGAAAGGAGAATTAGATGGATGGCCACGCAGATTAATGTCTTTTTAGAAAATCGCCT
The DNA here is from genome assembly GCA_049975405.1 of Candidatus Methanospirareceae archaeon. Taxonomy (GTDB): domain Archaea; phylum Halobacteriota; class Syntropharchaeia; order Alkanophagales; family Methanospirareceae; genus JACGMN01. The sequence continues at coordinate 23,098 of JBNGDK010000003.1, read as the reverse complement.
GGGAAAACTGGAGCAGATCACGGGTATCCTTGCGGACGCAGCAGTCAATATATTGGCGCTGAAGATCACCTCGGACGAGAAATACGGGATCTTTCAGCTCCTTATGGATGATCCTGAGCGGGGCTTTCGCGCCCTGCAGCAGGCGGGCATGACCGCTTCTTCAACCGATGTCGTCGCCGTCGAGGTGCAGAACACGCCCGGAAGTCTCCACAGCGTGTTGAAAGTCCTGCGTGAGGCGAAGGTGAATATAGATGACTGCTACGGTTTTGTAATCGATAAGGAGAAACGGGCAATTATCGTGCTCGATGTCGCAGATCGCGCAACGGCCAAGCGGGTGCTTGAAGGGCAGGGCTACCGAATAATCGGGAGTTCAGAACTCTACAGCCTCTAATAGATCGAATGAATCACTTGCAGGGTACCGTCTTCATTCAGCATCTTCGGCAGCGGAAGGGTGCATCAGCATCTGAAACGGGCAATGACACGACGGTGTCCTGCTAGGTAGGAAGGTCTCTTTTCCGCGATAAAGGTTACCATATTTACAGTAAAGTGCTAATTAGTTGAGCGTATTATCGAACAGCTTTAAATACTGCTCTTTTCAACCTCTGTCACTATGATACTCGGATTACCTGATACTACGGTTTATATACTGGGCGGAGCATTTCTCCTGATGCTCCTGGTGCTGCTGTTGTGGGGCCTGCGGTTCCGGGAGGTATCCTGAGCATGTCGGACAGCCTTACCATCGGTATCGTCGCGATTTACTTCCTTGTTCTCATCGGAATCGGCGCATGGGGATCGCGAAAGATTAAGACCACGGAGGATTATATCCTTGCGGGACGTTCACTGGGCTTCTGGGTCTTTACGATCTTGATGGTCGCTTCGATTTGTAGCGGCATGACGCTCGTCGGCGTTAGCGGCCTGGGTTACTCGACCGGGTGGCCGACCATCTGGGAGCAGTTCTTCGTACCGCTCTCTGCCGCGTTCTGTATCATCCTCTTCGGCGTGAAGCTCCATCATGTGGGGAAACAGGCGGGCTATATGACCGTTCAGGATTACTTTGTCCATCGGTTTGAAAGCCCACGGGCGATTCGCGGGCTGAGTGCCGTTGCAGGCGTGGTGGTCTCGCTGATCTACCTCGTGGGGCAGTACACCGCGATCAGTATCGTGCTCATGTGGCTCTTCAAGATACCACATCTGCAGGCGCTTTTGATAGCCGTGATTATTATCACGCTCTACACGGTCATTGGCGGGCTCTTTGCTGTCTCCTGGACCACCCTCGTTCAGGGCGGTATTCTTATTAGTGGTGTCATGCTCACTGCCCCCGTCGTGATCATGAAAGCGGGCGGTCTGACACATATCAACGAGGTGCTGGCCAGTGTCGATCCGAACATGGTGCAGCCGTGGTATCCTTCACCGGTCTACGCGGGCTACGCGTTCGCTACGCCAGAATTCCTCTTCTCTTTCGCCATAATGCTCATGATCGGACTCGCCGTGGCGCCGCACGTCATTAACAATGTACTTGCCGCGAAGGAGGCCCGGTATTTCAGGTGGTCTCCGCTCATTGCCTTTGTGGTATACGTCGTCGTGATGCTCCTCGTGAAATTCGCGGGCTTCGCCGTTCGCGTGCTGGAAATTGAGGGTGCATTGGTACTCCCTGAGGCGGTCAACGCGCAAGACTTCGCTTTCATGTACGGCATTGAACACGCATTCGCCAGCGTCTTCATCTGGGGTGTCTTTGCGGTGATCGTGCTCGCCGCCGTGATGTCCACGACCGATCGTCTCCTGCTGACCATCGGGACCATGTTCTCCTGGGATATTTACCATAATCTCTTCAAGCCGACGGCGAGTGATCGGGAGGTGCTCTGGATGAGTAAAATCGCGGTCGTCGTCGCAGCAGTAGGCTCGCTCTGGTTGGCACTCAATCCACCGGAGATGCTTGCATGGCTCATCTGGATGGGGATCGGTGTCATGCTCGCGACCTTCGCCGTGCCGCTGCTCGGTGGCATGTACTGGCGAGGTGCGACAAGAGCCGGAGCTATAGCCAGCATGGCCCTGGGCCTGCTCAGTGCGGGCGTCTTTGGCTACTGGGACCAGTACATAGCGAAGTTGCCCGTGCATTTCAGCTTCCCTGCACTCATCATTTCGGCCGTGGTACTGATCGTGTTCAGTCTGCTCACGCCGCGGAACAGTGACAGGGTTCTGAATGAGACGATGACCGGCCTGTACATCCAGCCACGTGAGAGCGCCAAGGCGGTTAGGGCGCGAATCCCGAGAAAACGAGCTTAAAATCAGATTCCAGGTGCAGGCTCATTCTTGCGGGTTACGGTAATATTCCGGTTAAACGCCGATGAGCATTATCCGTATCAGCACGCCAACCGAGAAGGAGATGAGCACCATCAATCCAGTAGCTTTGAGCAGCGCCTTCACGCCCAGCTCGCGGAGCATCACCACGAAGGTCGCGATACAGGGGAAGTACGTGGCCAGAATGATGCACGCGACCGTCAACTGCTGTGGTGTCATACCCAGGGGCAGAAGGATGCCGATCGCAAGGTCCTTCCGCAAAATGCCGAGCATTAGCGCAACGATCGCGCCCTCTGGCAGCCCGAGCACCGTGGTTAATAGAGGCGCGAAGAGCATCGAGAGCCAGTCAACGATCCCAAAGAGATAGAGCAGGTTCACGATGAAGATGCCGAGAATGACGAAGGGAATGGCCTCGGCGAGGAAGCCGTAAGCTTTCGACCAGGTCTTCTTCAGTAATGTTCGCAGATCGGGCTTGCGATACGGCGGTACCTCCAGTAACAGCTCGGGGCTCTCACCCTTCACGATTCGCTTCAGGACCAGCCCTAAGATAATGTAGAGCACGAAGAGGGTAAGGTAAACGATAAGTATCCATCTGAGCCCATAGCGACCGAGGATGGCAAAGATCATCGCAGACTGCGCCATGCAGGGGATAGAGACCGCCATGAGCGTCATTGCGATGAACCGCTGCTTCTCCGTCTCCAAGATACGTGTGGCTAACGCGCCCGGGACGTTGCAACCGCAGCCCAGAATCGTCGGAACGATCGCGGAGCCGTGCAACCCGAGCTTATGCAAACCGGTATCAACGAGCACCGCGAGCCGGGGCAAATAGCCCAGATCTTCAAGCAGGCTAAGCATGAAGTAGAAGGTGATGATAAAGGGCAGCACCACGCCGAAGGGCACGTAGAGGCCCGTCGTCAGAATGCCCAGTGACTGCTCAAAATCCGGTGCTTCGATCGTCGAGGTCCCGATCAAGATAGTATGCAAGAACCCGCTCGGCGCGAACGAGTTTACGGCGTTGATGATCCAGGGTGCGTAAAGGCCATAAAAGAAGGGATCAAGCACGTATTCGATGAGCGCGTTCCCTATCTCAATAATGAAGAGGAAGACGAGGAGTATCGCGAGTATCGCCAGTGGGATACCGCTCGCTGGCTGTACCGTTATGTCTGCCAACCGGTCCCAGAACGTGTGGTGGCGGTGGTGCACCTGCTGTGTGTCACGAATGAGTTCGCCGACGCGCATCCAGCGTTCCTCCTCGGACATCGGCTGCATCGTCTTCGAGGGCTCTGCCATGCTTATTGCAGCAGCCAGCTCTATAATGCCCGAACCACAGATCGCGCAGGTCGAAACAACCCGAACGCCGAGCTCACGCTCCAACCGGGCGAGATCGATCTCGATGCCGAGGTGCTGTGTCTCATCCCAGAGATTGAGTACAACGATCGTGGGCTTCTTCATCTCCAGGAGCTCCAACGTCAAGTAGAGATTCCGTTCCAGATGCGTTGCATCAACGACATTAATAACAATATCGCCACTCTGGAGCATCTTTCGGGCGACTTCCTCGGCTTTTGAGGTCGGCTCCAGCGAGTACGTCCCCGGTATATCGATCAGCTCGTATTTCTCGTCTCCGATCCTGGTTGTGCCGCGCGTGAGATCGACCGTGGTGCCCGGATAATTCGATGAGATCACGTTCACACCGGTCAATCGTGAGAATAAAACGCTCTTGCCAACGTTGGGGCAGCCGGTTAGAATAATCTGCTTCATATTTTCTCGACCAGGATATGCATCGCCATCCCCCGCCCGATGGCGATCTGCGCACCCTCGATCTCCAGGACGAACGGGCCGCGCGCCGGCTGGGTCGCGATCACCGTAACGATTTTACCTTCCCGTAGCCCCATTTGACGGAAATGATGCTGCCGTCCTGCGCCCATACCCACCGCAATGATCCGCCCTTGCTCGCCCGGCAGCAGCGAGCTAAGAGGAACGCCTCCTGCTCCTAATTCCTGAAACCTTACCGGATTCTTCATGACACTCTATTTTTATACTCTCCGTTTAGGCACGGAAAAAGCCTCACCTAACTTTGTTAGGATACTGCAGATAAACCTAAACGAACCCGAGCACATGCGACGACCGATACGACGTGCCTGACTACAATTTGACGGTCCTCGCGGCGTGGGCTGTGCTGCAGACGGTTACGAATGAGTGACGCTATTTTGGCTCTTGCTGTTCATCAGTACACGGATGGACACCGGTCTCACAGAAGGTCTCGAAATGCGCGAGCCATTCTGGATAATCAGGTGCGGTCAGCACAAATTGCACGAACTTCTTCAATTGCTCAATCGTTTTCGGCTCCAGATCGTGCTCGATGACGCAGGCATCTTTATCCGCGATCTTTGTTGGCACGTTCAGGAGCTCCAGGAATGACCGGATCGTCTCATGACGGTTTTTTACCACACGCGCGATCTCGTTCCCCCGCGATGTCAATCGTACGCCTTCATATTTCTGATACACCACAAAGCCCTGCCCGTCCAATTTCCGCAGCATCTCAACAACACTCGGTGGTCGGACCTGCAACGCCGTCGCAACGTCCTTCACGCGCGCGTATCCCTTTTGCTCCGTTACGTTCAGGATTGCTTCCAGATAATCTTCCGCTTTTCTGCTCAGCATACACGTAGGTTTGTTAGGGCTGCCTATATATGAAGAATGCGTCTCATATTTATAGCGCGCTCTCTTATTCTTCTTCGTCGTCAGATCGGGATGATCAGGAGTGCATGAGATGACTGCAACGACGTCGCGACAGGAACGGACCATTTGCTTTGATCTCGAAGGGCCACTTTCACCGCAGGATAATGCCTATGAGGTGATGAAGCTCATGGGAGACGATGGTGCACGCATCTTCGAGGTGATCAGCCGGTATGATGACATTATTTCGCTTCAGGGCCGCGCAGGTTACGAGCCTGGCGATACGCTCGCGCTCATCGTGCCGTTCCTCCTGGCGCATTCTATTACGGAAGCTGATATCAGACGCGTATCTGCGCGTGCAAAGCTCGTTGATGGCGCTACAACCCTCTTCAGACAGTTACAGTCGGATGGCTGGGACATGTACATAATCTCCACCAGCTATGAGCAGCATGCGCACCATATCGGGCGGCAACTGGGCGTTCCTGAGGACCATATCCTCTGTACCCAGTTGCATTTGGAAACTTTGAGATTTGCACTACCCGAAGCGGCTTTTACGCTCATGAACGATGCGCAGGATGAGATTCTCGGGCTCTACGCGAACCTTGGAAGCGATGATGAGGATCAGCTCACGAGACGGCTGGATGAGCTGTTCTTCCAGCAGCTTCCTGCACTGGGGTTCGATATCTTCTCGACGCGCGTCGTCGGCGGTGAACGGAAAGCCGAAGCTGTACGCACGATCGCCGCTGAGAAGGGCATTGCGGTTCGAGACATCATCGCGGTCGGCGACAGCATTACTGATTACAAGATGCTGAACGAGGTGGCACGCCGGGGCGGCATAGCCGTTGTCTTCAATGGCAACGAATACGCTGTGCCATATGCAAATGTCGGCCTTGCATCGGTCGATATACGATTCCTTTCAGTGATCTGTGAGGCGTTCAAGCAGCAGGGCAAGGAAGCGGTCATGGCGCTGGTCACGAGCTGGGAATTGAATCGCGAGCGCTTTGCAGAAAATCCCGCAGTGATCCCGGACAGCGTGGTGACCGCAGAAATCAGAGCGTTTCTAACGTCACAAGCAGGCAACCTGGCATTCCCATACTTCCATAACCTCGAACGCGCAGGTGATCGCAAGCGTGCGGAAATTACCGCGATCCATAAGCGGTTTCGCATGCAGGTGCGCGAAGACGCGGGTAAGTTGGGCTGAATTGAAGGAACTCGCGTACGCTTGATGGAATTCCGATTCTTATTTAAACAAGACACGGACTCTTTCTTGTATCATGAGTGAAGAGAACGACTTAGAGAAGTTGGAGTCAAAGACGCCGGAAGAGCTGCTGCTCGTCGGCGAGGCGTGCCTCAATGCGGGGAAATTTGAGGATGCAATAGCAGTTTACAAAGAGATCGTGAAGCGAGACCCGCGACTGCCAACGCTCGCAAAGACCTGTAACGATTGCGGCGTCGCATACGCGAGCCTGAAGATGAACGAGTTGGCTATTAGCTTCTTTAATGCCGCGCTGAATCTCAGCGATTATCTCATGGATGAGGGCATCTCAACCTGTATCAATCTTGGCCAGATCTACAAACAGATGGCTGAGGACGAGAAGGCCGAAGAGTACTTCAGTAGAGCCAAGCAGCTCAAGCGAGAACACAAACGGCGCGAGGATGAGATGAAGCGCGCATTCTCGTCTGTGGATTGAATCGTCGGGTTTTTAAAAACGGCACGAGTTGTTCGTTTGTTCCAGGAATATGCGTGTGCTGGAGAAGTAACCGTTTCGCGTTCTTAGACTTCACCGTTGATCGTCCGCCGGTGTGCAACCGAGGTGAGCCGCAGCTTGCGGTTGCAGGTAATCAAGCGAAACTTTTTTATCGCGTTACGCATAGAGAAGAGTAGGTGGAGCAGATGGAGAAAATAACCGTAAGTTTGATAAAAGCGGATGTCGGGGGATTTCCCGGGCATTCAACGGTGCATCCTGATTTGAAAGAGCGTGCGAACAAGGAATTGAAGCAAGCGAAGCAGAATGGCTTGCTTGTGGATTATCACATCATGAATGCGGGCGATGACTTGGAGTTGCTGATGAGTCATCACAAAGGTGTTGATTCGGAAGAGATCCATGGCCTGGCATGGCAGACTTTTGAGGCGGCGACTGAAGTCGCAAAAGAGCTCAAATTGCACGGTGCCGGTCAGGATTTACTTGTGGACGCGTTTTGTGGCAACATCCGCGGTATGGGTCCGGGAATAGCAGAGATGGAATTTGTGGAACGCGGCTCAGAGCCCCTGGTGGCTTTTATGATGGACAAGACCGAGCCAGGTGCGTTCAATTATCCGATCTATAAGATTTTTGCTGATCCGTTCAACACCGCGGGGCTCGTTGTGGATCCCACGATGCATGATGGGTTTATCTTCGAGGTGTGGGATATAAAGAAGAAGAAGCGGGTATTCTTACGCTGTCCAGAGGAGCTCTATTCATTACTCGCTTTGATTGGCGCAAAGAGCGAGTTCGTGATTAAGCGGGTATTTCCAAAGGTGACGAGCCCGCTGCCGAAGGACGAGCCTGTAGCCGTTATTAGCACGGAGAAGCTCTATTTTACCGCGGGTAAATACGTTGGTAAGGATGATCCCGTTGCGCTGGTACGCTCGCAATCGGGCTTGCCAGCGTTGGGCGAGGTCATAGAGCCGTTTTCCATGCCGCATCTCGTCAGTGGCTGGATGCGGGGCTCCCACAACGGGCCGATCATGCCAGTCTCCTTCACCTATTCGAAGTGTACGCGGTTTGACGGACCACCACGCGTCATTGCCGCGGGATTCCAGCTCAGTAAGGGGCGATTAGTAGGCCCTGCGGACCTGTTCGATGATCCCGCATATGATCGTGCGCGCCGTAAAGCAGCGGTGATCGCGGATTATATGCGCGCACACGGGCCCTTCGAGCCGCATCGACTACCGATCGAGGAGATGGAATATACTACCCTCCCCGACGTCATGAAAAAGCTTGAAGGACGCTTCGAGGATACGGAAAAGGAGATACACCTCGATTAAGCGTCTTTTCTTTCTCCTTTTTTTCTTCTTTTTCATGCTTCGCCTGCACTGGCTGGAGCGGGCAAAGCCATGGAAAAGCAGCTATCTTCGGTACGTTCGTAGGAAATGGAGCTCGAGGATACGTATTGTGAGGCCTTTGAGGGGCTGGTTGCCCGTCTCTTTGTAACCGCTCGTGATGAGCGACTGGTGAGCCAGGCAGTCACCGGGGCCACGGCACTACCCTGTACGGTCTTTGGTGAGTCAGAGGGTGGCCTCGAGCAGTGGTTACCCGAACAGGAGACACCGGACGGCAGAACGGGCGCACGCATCCAAATCTGGGTGAATTACGGCCCCGGAGCGCCCCAGAAGCTAGAATATGAGCTCGCGAAACGGGTGCGGCAGGGGATACTGGTCGTGCCCACCACCTCGGTCTTCAATGCGCTTGATGCCATGGAGACCATTGATACGATGGCCCTGGTGGGGCACTGCGGCGATGGATACGAAATTGTTGAGCACCGATTCGGCCGTGAGGTCGTTGTCGTGCCGATCATGATGGGCGAATTCGTGATCGAGCGGCGGATAAGCTACCAGCGTGGCGTTATGGGCGGCAATCTCTGGCTCTTCTGCACCAGCCTCACGTCAGCCCTGGAAGCTGGTGAACGTGCAGTTGCCGCGATTGAGAACGTTGAGGGTGTGATCGCGCCCTTTGGGATCTGTTCCGCAGGCTCGAAGCCAGAGACGAATTTCCCGGAGATCGGCCCGACGACCAACCACTGGTACTGTCCTACACTGAAATACCATATCGCGGATTCGCAGGTGCCCGACGGAGTCGTCAGCATTCCAGAAATCGTGTTCAACGGCCTCACGCTCGATTCGGTAAAAGCGGCTATGCGTGCCGCTATTCTGAGTGTACAGGATGTTCCGGGCGTCGTAAAAATTTCAGCCGGTAATTATGGTGGTAAACTGGGTAAGTACAGGATCTTATTACGGGAAGTCCTGTAGGCGGGTCGCTGCTGTCGCCTTCCTTTTACTAAGGAAGTTTTTCTACTGCTATTCTTCTGACTGACTGTAGATACTTTCTTATGCGGAACGCAGAGATTAAGAGACGTAGCCATGGTAGAGCAGGAGTTCCTAATGGCATTCAAGGAGGTCTTTATATACCAGGCCCGGAAGAAATTCGGGCTCGCAAAAAACGCCAGCATCTTCGGCCGGATCGCGCGGCCGCTGGTCATCCCACTCTACATTCTCCTGCTCTATTTCTTTACACGGAACCACTACGCGCTCCCGCTCACGATCCTTACCTTTATCGGCTGCGCCTGGCTGAGTGCCATTGCCATGGACTCTATCAGGCGAATTTATCGCATTCGTTCCGAGCTGGCCGGGCCTACTGCAAATCCGGGGAAGCGATTTCGTGAGTTTGAGGCGTTCTCCTTCCGCGAGCGATTCATCGCCTATTTGATCTCTGCACTCGTCCTGACCGGCGTCTTCGCCAGTGGTATGTTTTTCATCGCGTTTTGGCGCACCGGCGCGGCGAACCTCCAGATCTTTGTTGGCATGCTGAGCATCCCGCTTGTTATGTTCCTGGAATTCAAAGGGATGCTGGCAGGCAGGGATGAACACGAGGGCTCTTGAGCTCAGCAGAATGTTGCCGCTTCGCATAGCCCCTTGCGTCTAGCCGAAGAGACCGAAATGCTGCACCACACGGTAATCACAACCCTTTTAAGCCCTCCTACCTTTCTATGCATCACATTTTCTGACGTGGACTGAGATAAGTATGGAAACGAAGTGGTACATAATCGCAGGTGCACTCATTGTCGTCGTGCTTCTGGTCGTCATCTGGGTAGCCTATATGCCGGGTGGTAAGCAGCTCACTGAGGCAGATAACGGGGAGACGATCAAGGTTGGAGTCGGTCAGGAATTTGACGTAACCCTTGAGGCAAATCCAACTACCGGCTACACATGGGCAGTTGCAGAGCCGGCGGATGTGCAGATCATTCGGCAAAAGGGCGAGATCGAATTCGTGCCAGAGTCCGATGCACTCGGAGCAGGCGGCGTGCAGATCATCCGGTTTGAGGCCGTCGGTGCGGGCCAGACCACCCTGAAACTGATCTACCACCGGCCCTGGGAGCGTGTCGAGCCGCTTCGGACGTTCTCGGTCACGGTCATCGCGCAGTGATTACAAATGCTGCGTGCTTCGTGAAAGTCGCTGCGCTACTTCAGTGGTGCAGGCGATCACGAGCGTCCATACTTTTTAATAGGGTCGGTCCATCTTTGGATGAGTATGATCATTCTTTCCGGTGGTACGGGCACGCCGAAGCTGCTGGCGGGGCTCGAGAAGGTCTTCAAGGACGAGCGGCTCACGATTATTGTGAATACCGCCGAAGATATCTGGATCTCAGGGAATTTACTCTGCCCGGATATAGATTCCGTACTTTATACGTTTGGCGGGCTGATCAACAAGGAGACCTGGTGGGGGATAAAAAACGACAGTTTCAGCACGCATACTGCTCTGCAGGAGTTACCGAATCCTGAGCGCTTAATGATTGGAGACCGAGATAGAGCGACGCATATCGCGCGCTCTGAACTGATACGGCAGGGCACGAGCTTAACTGAAGCGACTGCTGCGCTGGCACGGAGCTTCGGCATACCCGAGCGGATTACTATCCTGCCGATGACTGATGCGCCTGCTGCGGTACGCACAAAAATTCTGACGCCAGAAGGCGAGCTCCATTTCCAGGAGTTCTGGGTAGAGCGAAGAGGCGAACCGGACGTACTTGACGTGCAATTAAAGGATATAGAGACAGTAAAGCCGACAGCGGAGGTACTAGCAGCACTGGAGGATCAAGCCGATCCGCTCGTGCTTTTTGGGCCGAGCAATCCGGTGACGAGTATCGGTCCTATTCTGGCTCTTGAGGGTGTGCGAGAGCTGCTGAAATGGAAGGTCGTGGTCGCCATATCACCGATCGTGGGCACAACGGCGGTAAGCGGGCCTGCGGGCAAATTCATGCGTGCCAAGGGCTTTGAGGTCTCGCCCTACGGCGTGTATTCCTGCTATAAAGATCTACTGGACGTGCTGATCATTGATAAAAGTGATGTGTGCACGGTACCCGAAGGTGTTGAGGTGCTCCGAACGAATATACTCATGAAAAAGGAACGTGATAGTAAGCGAATAGCAACGTTCCTGAAAGAGAATTTACCGCGCTAGCGCGTGAGCACCTGCGCAGGGCAGCTCAAGACCTACTACTGCACCAGCTTCTTGTTGTCACTAACAGACGAGCGGAGCACGAAAGCAGCAGTAGTTGACAGCTCGCAAGTTTTAACCTTTACTGCCCAAGGGTTTTTATAGCGGTGCACAGAACCATGTCGGAGCGCACGGAAGAAGCTAAGAGCGATCTCGAGGAGGACTGGAAAGAGCATAAAGCGAGCATCTTGCTCTTCCTGGGCATGGGGTGCTTCATTCTGATCACGCAACTGCTCGCCGTGCTGCTCGCCGCCCCGCTGGATGCAGCAGGTATGCAGGCGTTCGAGAATCCCGAATCGCTCTTGAATCCGCTGTACTTCTTCGGCTTCATCATCGCCTTCACTGCATTCATCCTCATCGTGCTCAAATACGGTGGCGAGAAGCTGGTCTATTTCATCATGCTTGCCGCGGTGGCCCTGACGATCTATTACGTTATGATCGTGCTCTTTCCGTACCGGCTCGTGCCTGAGGTGGTTACGATTGCACTCACCCTCCTGCTCTTCCTGTATCCTGAATGGTACGTGCTGGATGTAACCGGGCTGCTTATCGGCGGTGGCGCGGCGGCGATCTTCGGTATCTCGCTCGGTATCCTGCCCGTGCTCCTTCTCATGATCATCCTGCTGGTCTATGACGCCATTGCGGTTTACAAGACGAAGCATATGGTCTCCCTGGCCGAGTCAGTGGTGGATCTCCACATGCCCATCCTCTTCGTGTTACCGCGACATTTGCACTTCTCACTCCTCAAGGGGAGCGAGATGGAAGAGGGCTTCTTTATGGGGCTCGGTGATGCGATTATTCCCACTGTGCTCGTCGTATCCGCAAATGCGCTCCCTGCTGCTCCGCGGTTCTTCGGTCTGATCAATGCACCTGCGCTCGGCGCGCTCCTGGGCACGCTGGTGGGCTACGCAGCACTGACCAGCATTGCTGGCCGCGGTAAACCACACGCAGGCCTGCCATTTCTGAATACCGGCGCTATTATTGGCTTTCTGATCGGTTATGCAACGGCATTTATGTAGTCCTACCATGAGCTATCCTGACTACCTGCATACAGGCACGGTAATGTGGGCGGTCAGGGTATCAAGCCTCTTACTGTTCGCAGGCAGTCAACCAACCCATGTGCGTAATTGATGCAGCCGAAAGCAGTGAAATAATCGCCCATTTTGAGATAATACTGCGTGTCCGCGTAATACCGTTTCGCGTGCGCCACTACGGCCTGCTCATCGTCCGTGAGCGCGGCCGAATCGAGCTCGAGCAAACTCTGTTCGAAGAGTGCGAGGTCTTTTGTGATGCGTTCAGGCTCGTTCATTCCCCTGCACCCTGATAGTACTCAATGCCGCTCGTCTCATAAATACCTGATGCACGCCAGGGTTCCCTTACCGAACGCAGGAGGACGAAACGAACGAACGAACAAGCGAGCGAAAGAAATCGCACGTATTTTTAAGTGAGGAAAAAAAAGAGAGGTGTGGCATACGACGACAGAGACTGATGGCGAGAGACCGATGACGGATTTCAGGCTCCGGAAAGCAAAGCGGTCTGATTTGAACGGTATTATACGGCTGTGGAAGCGAAATATCAAGACAGTGAACACTGCGGAGGACATTGCGGAATTTTTTGATACCGCGGAGCAGTACTTCTTTGTGGCCGTAGCACCGGGGTCGAGTGGTAAAGAAACACTTGTCGGGTTCATCGGTGGCGCGATCAGGGGCGGCCATGGCCATATCTCCGGGATCGCGGTGGA
>JBNGDK010000003.1:0-10038 GCA_049975405.1 Candidatus Methanospirareceae archaeon | reverse complement strand
TCATCGGTGGCGCGATCAGGGGCGGCCATGGCCATATCTCCGGGATCGCGGTGGAAGAGCAGTACCGGCGGAGTGGCGTGGGTGAGGACTTGATGACTGCGCTCGAACTCGATTTCCTCAATGATTCTTTTACCACCATTACGCTCGAGGTTCGAGTAAGCAACCTAGCTGCGATTCGCTTCTATGAGCGAGAGGGATACCGCCGGGCTTATACGGTCAAGGGCTATTATGCTGATGGCGAGGACGCCTTCGTCTATCTGAAGAAGCTCCGGTGAGTCCGCAGGATCAAAGAAAAGCAATTCAGAGAGACAGGCGAGGCGTGCGTTTTTTAGTTCTCTCTAATCACGCACTCACTCATTCGACTTTCAATAGTGTCAATGCACCCACGGGACAGATGTTCACACACGCCTTACAACTGTTGCATTCGTCCTCGTTGATCTTTATCCACGTGCCCACCAGCTCGATCGCGTCTGTGGGACAGACGGAAACGCAGCCGCCACAGTATCCACATTTGTACCGATCAATTTCAATCATCGTTTTCAGGTTGTCTCCTCCGAAAAGATCTGGCCTTCAAAGGCGCTCACTTCGGTCTCCTCATCGAGCCATGCGTCCTGCGGCAGCCCCGCTTTCCAGCAGGTCTGGCAGAGGAACTCCTCCGCATCCCAGCCATACTCGGTCGCTACCTGCGGGAGTAAGAGTCCGGTTTGGATTCCGCACTGTACGATCAAACCGTGCCGGCCAACCTCGATATGCCGGGGCAACTCCCGGGGCTTCACCTTCAGAACCTGCGGCAAGGTGAGCACGGTGAGCTCGATACGTACATCCTTAAACTCAGGCAACGTAACAGCGGGGAACCGGGGATCGCCGACCGCAGCGGAGATGGCCGCCTCGATGATCGCTTCCTTCAGCGGGAAGGCCGGGTACGGGAACCCGATACAGCCCCTGAGCGCGCCGAACACCTTCAAGGTCACGAAGACACCGCGATGCTCGTCAAAGCGCGATGACAGATCGTCCGGAGGGCTAATTTTAGTATTTGTCCGTAAATACTCCGTGATCGCCGCTCGCGCGAGTTCCAAGCCACGCTTTCCCTCCGCTTCCGTGAGCATGATCCTCTCGGCCGTCATTTTGCAGTGAACGAGCAGGAATTCGCGTCCGTGAAGCACTCCAAATCGCGAGCGAGTCCGCTGCTCACTCCCACAATAGAGGGTCAAGCTATTTAAAGATTCCGGGCAGCCGGTGCGGTGCCTTGGGATGCTGTGCTGTTCACAAGTGGAGAAAAAATTGGCGGGGGATTGATCGTGCACACGACGGCTAAAAGCCGTGTGAGGTTAGTGGATGTACCGGGTGATGCGGTTGTCCCGGGGGCGTGCGTGAAAATTTGATATGCGATTGACTTGAGGATCAAAACCTTTTCTTAGGCGTATCCACGTATTGATACTCATGCGTCTTCTCGTTACGTTTCGAGCCGCTAAAGATCAGGGCTACGAGCGCATGTATCACCACAAGCTCCAGGGCTTTGTTTATGGGCTGTTACGCGATGCCGGCTGGAATATGGTGCATGAGAAGGAGGGATACAAGTTCTTTTGCTTTTCGAACATCTTCCCGATCGCCGATATGGAAAAAGGCGATGTTGTGCAGCTGCTACTAGCATCACCAAGCGCTGCGCTGCTAACGGCAATCGAGCGAGCGTTACAGGGGGCGGCTCAGGAAAGGGGGGTGTTGCATATCGGTGAGCTGTCTTTTGAGCTGATAGCGCTCAAGGAATTGGTTGTAAAACTGAGCACGAACGGTTTAAGGGTGCTAACGGCAACACCGGTGATAATCAGAATACCGGAACGTAATTATGAGCGGTATGGCATCCCAGAAGCGGAACGGAAAGCGAGGTACGTATATTGGCGCCCGAAGTATCCATTTGAGGCGTTTTTAAAGCAGTTGAGTGAGAATTTGATGAAGAAATATACCGAATTCCACAAGGTAGAGCTAGAGAACCACGACCTATTCGAGCAGTTTGTATTCAGGAGACCAACGGCCACGAAGGTGATCATCGACGGCAAGGAGTACGAGATGGTAGGGAGCATGTGGGAGTTCATGTGGAGCTATCTGGATGACGTGCAGCGGCAAGTACTGGAGTTTGGCCTGGATGCGGGCTTTGGCGAGCGGAGTTCGCTGGGGTTCGGGTTCGTGAACCGGAAGGGCTTGCAGGGACGAGATGATACCTGAACCGGGGACGGATATAGGTGCACTGTTATCGAAGGAGATGCTCTTCAGCGGCACGCAGGTGAACTATTACGTGATTTGCAAGACGAAATTGTGGCTGTTCTCGCATCACGTAACGATGGAGCAGAGCTCGGATTTGGTCTCGCAGGGCAAGCTGGTGCACGAGACCTCGTACGGCGCGAAGCAGAAGGAAGTCATGATAGATGACCGGATCGCGATTGATTTCATTCAGCGTGGCGACCGGCTGGTACTGCACGAGGTGAAGAAGGGTAAACGTATGGAGAAGGCGCACCGGTACCAGTTGCTTTACTATCTGTACTATCTGAGCGAGTTGAAGGGCGTGGCGCAGGTGGAAGGCGAGATCGACTATCCATTGCTACGGAAACGGGAGAAGGTGGAGCTGACCGCGGAATGGAAGGCTGAGCTGAGGAAGATACTGGAGGGCATACGAGCGGTGGTTGCGCAGCCGAGGCCGCCGAAGTCGCAGTATTTGCGGATCTGCCGCAGATGTGCGTATTTTGAATTCTGCTGGGTGTGAGGGTGGAAGGAAGCATGAAAGTGAATTATTATATCTTGCGGAACGGGGTGTTGAGACGGAAGCAGAACACCGTGTATTTCGTATACAAGACGGCGGCGCCAAGTACGACGGGAGAGCACGATGAGGAGCGGGTGTTTGAGGCAGAAGTGGAGGGTGCAGAAGCAGCCCTCGAGGTGGAAGAGGAGCGCGAAGCGGCAGTCGAAGAGAAGCCGGAGATAAAGAAGAAGATCCTACCGATAGAGCGGATCAGCGCGATTTACGCGTATGGTCGGATATCGTTTACCTCGGGCGTCATCAGCTATCTCTCGAAGTACGGCACGCCGGTCCATTTCTACAACTATTACGGGTTCTATGAGGGCAGCTATTACCCGCGTGAGCGGCTGCTGTCGGGCGATCTCGTGATCCAGCAGGCGGCGCACTATATCAGTAAGCAGAAGCGGCTGGCACTTGCGAAGGCGTTCGTGCGTGGTGCAGCGGAGAACATCATGCGGAATCTGGAATATTACCAGAGGGAGGGCAAGGCAGTGGACCAGGAGCTGGCGGCGATCAGGGACTTGAGCATGGGTATTGACCGGGCGGAAACGGACACGGTGCAGCGGCTGATGGCGATCGAGGGCGCGATCAGGAGCACGTATTACCAGAGCTATACTAAGATCCTCCCGTCTGCGTTTAGATTGGACGGCAGAACGAAGCAGCCGCCGGCGAACCCGCTGAACGCGCTGATCAGCTTTGGCAACTCGCTGCTCTACGGTACGGTGCTGACAGAGCTGTACAATACGCAACTGAACCCGACGATCAGCTATCTGCACGAGCCTTCGGAACGAAGATTCTCGCTCTCTCTGGATCTAGCGGAGGTCTTCAAGCCGTTTCTGGTGGACCGTGTGATCTTCAAATTGGTGAACAAGCACATGATCGATGCGGGCGATTTCGTACAGGAGCTGAACTCGTGCTTGCTGAACGATAAAGGACGACGGACGTTCCTGGCGGAATGGGACGAGAAGTTGAAGACGACGATCAAGCACCGTGATTTGAAGCGGAACGTCTCATACCAGCGGTTGATCAGGCTGGAATGTTACAAGCTGACGAAGCATTTGCTGGGCACGCAGGACTATAAGCCGTTCGTGATCTGGTGGTAATATGTTCGTGATCATCGTGTATGATATGGGTGTGGCGCGCGTATCGAAGCTCTGCCAGTATCTTAGAAGGTCGATGGACTGGGTGCAGAACTCTGTTTTTGAAGGCGAGCTGACGGATGCGGAATACAAGCGAATCCAGCACGATGTTAAAGAGCTCATGGAAGCGGACGTCGATTCCGTGCGGTTCTACCGGTTCAGGACGAAGGATCAGGTGAAGATCGAGACGCTGGGTGTGGAGAAGGCGGATACACGGTGCATCATATAGTTTGCGATTTTATTTTGATTAGACAATGTTCTCCTCGGAAGACGTACACTTATCAATTCTCCGGCGGTCGAAGCCCATATCTTTATTATATGGTATTTTACAGATCCAATATGGTTTCTCTATCCTGCCATTCGGTTTATAGATGAGTTCAAAGCATCTTCCAGGTTCTCCATTTTCTTTAATATCGTGTTTGTACCACCAGAGCGGAACTTTGGCTTGATTTTCTACGGTTAGTTTACTCTCATCATCGGCATAATAACTCCAAGGAATCACATCGAATTTCTGAACCTCGTTGCTTCGTATTTGTATTAACCGACCTTTTTCTTCGATACCAAAGTTAATTTCGTAGGGTCTATACCCAAAGAGAGAGCAATCGTTAAATACGTTCTTTAATGACGTTGGCGTTATTAATTCGCAATCTGAGTATACCCCATCGCATATATTTTTCAGCATCAAATAAGAGGTCGGGCCGTCTTCTAAAGCATGAATCGTCCTCTTAAGAATATTCGGATCGTATGGACGTGGCTTCGGTTCCTTTTCGTCTAGCTCTTCAGTCATAAATACTTTCATCGTATGTTCTGATCCATTTGAGATCCAAGTTCGTCCTTTCCTATTGAGTCTACCACCCCGTTGTCCGAGAGCATCACCTGGCGCTAGCTCAGTGTACATTATATCACAAGAGATGTCAAGACTAATCTCAATGACTTGCGTAGCAACGAGAATAAAGGGTCGTAATTTTTCTTTCTTTAAACTTTGTAGGATCTTTCTCTCTTTTTCCTCACGGTCTTTATAGGTAAATTGCGAATGATGAAGAACTATCCTCGGAGAGTATTCTGATTGGGGCAATCGTTCAATTAAAGTTTCATAAACAAATTTACTTCTTTCTATGGTATTCAATATTATGAATTGAATCAAACCGTCATTGTAGTTCTTCCCAATCTCAGCTATAACTTCTTCGTTGATCCTGTCCTTTGTTATCACCTTTTCATTTGATTGAAAAGCGATTTTAAAAGGCTCAAACTTTAATCCTACATCATCGGTAAACGGGCCTTGATATTCCGCATTAATTTTCTTAACCTTTTGGATGAAAAATTCCGGTAGCGTACCACTCATAAGAAGGTGAGGAATTTGCATCTCCTTGAGAAGTCCTAAGAGCGTCATTATGTGCTCCAAGGTTTGCTTTTCGTAGTAATGCACCTCATCGAATACTATAACGGCGTTTTGAAGATTTCCAAGCGCGAAATCAGCCTGAGAGAATCCGTGGATGAATGCATATATCAGGTGGTCAATCGTAGTAACTGTAATCGGTTTAAAGAATACATTGCCTTTAAAATTCTCTCCTCGGATTTCATCCAAATCTTCAGTTGTCAGGTCTTCTTCGTCTTCCTTTTCTCTCTCCGTCTCTCGCTTTAACTTTGTGAAACTCTTGCCATGAAACAGACCAACGTACTGTTTTCCTGATTCTATTCTTTCCTCTTTACCATTCCCTTTACCGAAAAATTCACAGAAACGTTCCCACATAGCATTACTAGTGATCTGAGTGGGCATGGCAAAGACAATCTTATTTCTTCGGTATTTTTTCAAAGCTTTCAAAGCCCAGATAAGAGCGGCTTCGGTTTTTCCTCTGCCGCAAGGCGCAAAAAGGAGGCCGTAAGATGGAACGTCTCCGCAAAGGTTTCCTAGTTTATCTTTTTGATAATCATAAGGTGTGTTTTCATTCAGGATTGTATCATACGGATTGTCTACATAGAGCAGTGGGAGATACCTTGTTGGCTCTTCCATTACCGAATCAAATATGCTATAACTACTGTTGCATCTAGTTATAAAATCTGAAAACTCCGCGCTTGAATAATCGTCGCAGGTTTCAAGAATTGAAAATATATAACAAAAAACCGATTTCAACTTTTCTTTATTATCGAATGCGGAAAGCTCAGTTATTATGTTACTGCGGAGATCCCTCAATATTCCCCAGAATTTTCGCATTTCTGGAAGCGGCTTTATATTTAAATCATTGAGAGAGAACCATTTATTAAATGCAAGTTCTTCGCAAATATTTTTTGAATTTTTGACAAATGAGCTTATTTCTTCTTCGAGGAATAGTGGTTTATTAAAATCTTCATCACCAGAATAAAGTTGAGAGTATAACTGCGTATGGTGTCCCATTATTGCAGCATTTTCAAGGGGAACGTCGAGCAAAGTTGGAAAATCTATCTCGTTTAAAATAAACAGTCCGTAAAAAGCATGGGGATATCTCTGCGAGTGTTTGCCATTCCTTATATTTTCTTGAAATTGCTGAGTTAATTTCCCGACGTCATGGAGATAAACCGTCAAAAATAAACTTTTAAAAAATGCTTCTGGATCTAAGTTCCACCGATTACAAAATTGTTCGATTACATCCAAGTTTGTTTCGATGTAAGAGTTAAGGATTTTGAGAGAATCAATAGTGTGTCCTCTGACAGTTTGGAAATATTTAGGATTATTTCTTGGTTCCGCTTTAGCTAAGGGTTGCATTTAGCGTTCACCGAGAAAAGAATCAAAAGAATCTGACCACATTTCTAGCAATTTTTCTCCCAAGAATTCCTTAACAGTACAAATATCTTTTAGTGACTTCATCTCAGAATTTATTTTAGAAAAATTGTGATCGATTATACTAAACAAATATTAACGCCATCGAATTGCCAACATTCAATTTCTTCTTTCAAACTTACAACTCCATTTTGTGGTATTGACACCGCCTTATATTTAAGTGAAAAGTCTTTTTCTCTTCTGATAAATTTGTAGGGGATCCTTTCGACAAAACAATTTTCATAAACCCCCTCAATCACTCCTGAAATCTGTTTTGCAGTGATATTTTTAATCCCCCCAGGTTTTGACGATTCGATATCAACAAGATCGTCTGACGCCCCGATGTAAAGTGGTCTTGCTGGTTGGATAAGTGCGTCGTAAATACCGTCGACTTTATCATCATCCCCTGCTATGAATATATCGTAACTCGGCAAAACCAAGAACTCCTTGAACATCGGTGACGATGGAAAAACCCTCCGATGGGTTTCGCCAGTGCCTTTCAGTTTAAGCATCTTAGCCATCTCTTTCGATCTATTTAAAAATTTAAGCGGCTTTATTCCTATCTTTATCCAGTCTTGAACCGAAAGGTCGTCTCTCTTCAGGCCCAAAGCATTCGCTATTACTCCTCGGATGGTAGTGTAAGGTGGGATGCTGTAGCTCAGTATAAGACTCGTTGAGGTTGGCTTTCTAAACGTGGTAAAATACAATCCTTCGAGTTTAAATTTGAATCCGAGCATTCATCACACCAGATTGATTGCCTCATTAAGTACTTCGTTTGGCGTTTTTACCACAAAGCCTCTTGCTTCGACCGCTTTTTTCACATCCGTTTCGTTTTTAACCACGCCGGAGACTAAGCCAAAGAGTATTGGATTACTGTATTCTGAAACGTCATTCAGAATCTCATTTAATCGCTGGATGTTCAGCTCTCTCCCCTTGTTCAGCTCAAAAAGTTTTTGGAGCCTGTGTGAGTATTTTTTTTGCAGAGAAACAGCGATTATGTCAGGCGAAAAGTCAGTTAAAAGCCGTGCTTGCTTTGAATAGTCGGTCATATATCTAAGAGCTTCAAGCAGTTTCTTCACTCTCTTCTCTTTCTCGGAGGCACCTATAATATCTTCTATCGAGACCATCCTTTTCTCTTCGTCTACTTTTTCTTTGCTCCCGATGCGTACCATATCAATGGATATTCCGCCCTTGTAGATATTTGTACCAATTTCGACATTGACGATATCACCTTCCATCTTTCCACCCTCTGAAATTCTATGGCGCCGTGTAAGGAAATCTACGTTGGCATTTTCATCGAACGGGAGCAATCCAATAGCAGGAGAGACCTTCACGGGAGATACTCTCGTTACAGCACCTTTTCCTTTTACGGTTGTCATGAAGCCAAAAAGGTCGCACATGAGGCATTTTCCAATATCCCCGCACGTTTCGCCTTTATCATCCGGGACACACATGTACTCTTCGCCTTCCAGGTCTCTTCTCATCGCTTCCTTGAGGTAGAACCTCATTGCCTGCCCGCTCACGTAGGGATATTCGACGCCGTCTCTCTTGAACTTCTTTATGTCTATGTAGTTGCTTTCCCCTTCTCCAGCATTCAGATTCGTCAGGTCTGTTTCCGAAAGCCACACAATGTTCAGTCCTTTTAATTTATTCATTCGCTCCACCCTCCTTCTTTTCTCTGAGGTAGTCTAATCTTGAAAATTCAACACAGGAAAAGATTACCAAAATATTTTTTATATCTATAATGAAATTGCTATCTGTTTCATGCTTTTCTAATAATGAAACTATATCCTCTAAAGCGGGTGGATAAATAAATCCCTTAAATTTCTCTTTCTCCTCTGCTTTAAATCCCGCTATTCTCCGGCTAATCTGTCGCAATGCATCCAACAAGGCGGATTTATCCTTTGCTTTATCCAAATTGTATAGAAGGTTTCGATGGTCTTTTGAAGCCGCTGCTATAGTTCTACCTGCCGACTTAATGGTCTCTAATTTTTCTTCACTCAATCCCATATTTCTCAACCTCCAGAGATATATCAACTCCTCAATATTCTCTTTTGTATCCTTAGAGTAACCCACTCTGCCACCCTTTCGAGGGAGGAGATTCCGAGCAAAAGAACGAAAATCATCTTTTATGATAGCTTTGGAAATGTTTTCCCTGATTTCCCCGGTTATTTCCCAGTCTACGGGGGCACCCTTTGGATTATCGTAAAAAAAGAAAATCTGCTCGATTATCTCTTTATAAAAACTTATTTTATCATCTGTAAGTTCTTTTATAACTCGTAATGTTGAGTCTGAAAGATCTATTGCGCCAAGTTTGATATTCTTCATAGCACCAAAAGGCACGTCTATTGTTACCCAGGATTTACCAACCACCGCCTTCTTGTCAACATTGAAGAAGAACTTTTCGTAGAAGCAAATCAAAGTACTAAAAGACCCAGACGTGTTTTCTGTATCTTCACTGTATTGTTTAACCCGTATGTTGCGATACCGCGCACTCTTATTTAGAAGAGGCCGATATGATTCCTTGAATTTCTCTAATTCTGCAAGGCTATTTAGCGAGGGAAAAAACAAGGTGGACTTTTCACCAGGTATGGTACGATAAATTATTCCATCGTCTGACCATTCGGTAAGTCCTATAAGGTAGCATGTTGGACAAAAATCTTCAAAGTATTCTTTAAAAGAGTATACCTCACCATCTTTATAGCTTCGTACGCCACTCAGGCTTTTGATCTTAGTAACGGGGGGATAAGCGGCCTGTTGGAGTTTTTTTACCGGCTTTGAAAAGGACCGCCCACAGATAATGCAGGTTCTTCCGCCATCCATTGTAATCAAATCTAAAATTTGCCTTACAGTGTCGACGGCGCTCTTTTCGTTGTAAATTTCTTCTTTAAACGCTACTTCTCCTTTGACCTTCGTCCCTTCATGGATGAGGACGTAATCCTTCTTTATCTGTTTTGTTTCGCCTAACTTCTTGTCCTCAGCAATCACGATGAGATTTGATCTTCTATTTTTGAGTGCCACCCCAATCGAATCCTTGAAATTATCGAAATCTTTTATCTCAACCTTTAAGGAATCATCCACCAAAGTAACATCGAAACCGCCGCTATTTGCTTCTTTCAATATTTGATAGAATGTTTCAACGCCGTTATCCATCCAAACGTCGTTATAGCGTGGTATCTCGATCGTGATCCCGTTGGCGTTACCCTCGCTGCGCATCACGACTCCATACTTTTTGCACCTATATAAGCTTTTGCTTTCTCGCGGCTTCATCCCGAAAGTCGATTCGCCGGAGTGAATACTCACGCCGTAGCCGTCAT
>JBNGDK010000002.1:25300-83008 GCA_049975405.1 Candidatus Methanospirareceae archaeon | reverse complement strand
GTTATGTTGATTCCTACCGATGCTCTGCCACCACGTCGCCTCTCGTATTATTCTTTTTGATAGTGGAGCTAATAACACCTCAGCCCTCGTTCCTGCGAGCTACGTTCCATCGCTGCGGAAGTTTAGGTGTCACACGGGACCCACTCCGTTGCTGAAGGTGCTCGTTATCGGTCGTACCTTGCGATAGACCTCTTGTGGCTGTTTCATTACGCCGTTTACCCTGAGGAGATCATCATCCACGGAAATGCCGAAGAGCCGCTCATTCTCCTGCAAATACGGCAAGATGAGCTCCCAGTCCGCAGGAGTAACCGTTGAGAACGCTCCGCCGTTGAGTTGCTCCGCTCCCAGTCGATGGTGCGGGTCCCGGATATAAATCGCACCACCGGAGCCGAGTGAGAAGAGATTGGAGCCTGGGTATGGCGTATCCAGCTCGTGAAAACGCCCCTGCTCATCTGATTCAAGTCCATTAACTACTACGAAGCCACCGCCATTCAGCGGATCACCGGCCATAAAGGACTCCGCGAGATAATCGAGACAGGTCCCATTGATGACGACCCGTGGCCTGCCCACCGCGTTGATGAGTGGTCTGCCCGCGGTGTTACCCAGCACGTATGCTTCACCGCCTTTAGCACCGTACATGAATGTCTGGCCGACGTCACCGAAGATCACGAGTTTACCGCTCTTCACGATCTGCCCGAGCTGATCCTGGCCATCGCCGTGCACGTACACCGCGGCGCCATCAATAGATGAGCCGAGATAATCACCTGCACTATCGTAAACATCGATCCGTATCCCAGTGGTCTGCGCTCCTAGTCCAGAGCCGCAAAACCGATGGCCCTGCGCGTTATACACGACGAATTGACGCCAGCCCTGCTTATAAGCAGCAACGAGCAGCCGTGCGGCGCTTTCCGTGCCTTCGGGCGGGAACTTCGCAACGTCCATGATCAACACGTCGCTTGCGTTTCTCGGTGGTCGCAGGCGGTCTTTAGTCAACCAGCGGATGAGATGATACCTCCCGTGAGTTAGGGTTTCGATCGAAGGCGTTATATCGAAGATTTTATGAAGCGCTTCGCGGACAGCCTGGATGACCGAACTCCGCTTCTTGCCCCCTGTGTCGTATCTAAGGTCGTTGAGCAGAGTCAGCCCCGCGATCACCACCGATCTTGTTTGCTCGTCCCGCTGCGCGTATCTTACGAGCTCGTTCAGCGTCCAGCATAATCGGTTCCAATCCCAGTTCTTCGTTCCTCTGCTCATGAATGCGAACAGCGCATCCGAGCGCTCCAGTGCGGCTTCAAGCAGTGCTCGGGAGGTCCTGCTATCCGGCGGTTCAGTAACAGGGATGGTGAAATCGCCATGAGTCTGACTCTCTGGTGTGGTTATCTGCGCACCGAATTTATTGGTGCACTCGAGCGTTTTCGTTTCAGTGCCGCGCAGGGTAAATATAAAGGCGCCACCGTCAGTATAACTCCCGCCTCGTGCGTTCCAGTACCTGTCAGCGACCGAGGGAAAGCGTCCATCCTCCTCTGAGAGACTCTTCAAGGTAGCGTCGATCGCTTGCTTTTCCGATGCGATGAGCCCTATTTGCAGGTCGCCATGCTCGATTAGCGCGAACACCTGTGGTCTTAACATTGACGTGTCAGTTATCCCGATCAGCTGGAGGACATTCTCATACGGCTCGTTTCGGGCCACGATAAAGAACCATGGGCCGTCAGGCGATCCGTGGATGTGCGCGGTCTGCACTGCGCGGTAGATCTCCTGCTTCTCCGGCGGGAGCAGATCGAAATCGCGCTCGGTAGTCGGTGCCATCGCCTCGATGAGATACTCCAGTGGATAGCTATACTCTCGGTTGAGCAGGTCGAAGAGGAGCACAGCAACTTCGGTATCCGTCAGGAATAAAGGCTCCCGCCCGCGCTGTACAAGGTACTCGACCACGGAGTGATAGTTCGCGAAGTCGCCATTGTGCACAAATGCCTCATGCATACCCACAAAGGGGTGCGCGCCGCCGGGATGCCAGACCCTGCCTCGTGTGGGATACCGCTGGTGCGCGATCCAGACATGGGCGCGGAACTCATCGAGCTGATAGTACCGGATGATGCTCTCTGCATACCCGACGATCTTCAGGATCATCATATTCCTGCCGTGTGAGAGCACGAACGCGCGTTTATCGCCGAGTGCGGCGTAGAATTTTTTGTTCATCCTGAGACTGTTCTGAAAGATCAACTGGTCCTCGACTTTACGCCGCTCCCACGCCTCCAGAGCGTGCGTACGTATGTAAGCATCGAGCACCTCAGCTTTGACCCGGACAAAATACCGCCACACCTCCGGCGGTTCTGTCTCGAGCCCCTCAACCGCGCGGTAATCAGCAACAGTCGGCAGCCGTTCGGCGTGGTCAACGTCCAGATAAGGCGCAATGAACTCCGCTTCGAGCTCCTTGCGCGCCGCTGGATCAAGTAACGCGATCTGAAGCAGATAATCCTCTTCGAGCACCGATCGAGAAACGCCGAGGTCCTCGTGCGAGAGACCAACCGCAGCGATGCCGCCCCCTTTTCCATTGCCCCGGTTATGCATCTGATATGCGGGCTTGAAGATGTGCTTGCCCTTGACGAGAACGGTGGAGGCAAAGCCTACGACGCCACACCCCCCTTCAGCCTCGGTACTATAATATGCGCTCATCGGTTTTCACCTCCTTATCAGTCAGATAATCGAGATGGACCAGGTTCTCATATCGCCCGACGAGCTCCTTGACGCTTTGCATACCGAGCTTGCTGAGGATCTCAGCGAAAGTGCTTCGCCACGAGGCATAGAGGTTGATGAGGCGTTGCGCGCCCCACTCCACGTCAAGTGCTCTGGCAAGCTCCGGATCAGTGGTTGCGATGCCACGCGGGCAACCTCTGCTTGATTCACAACTGCCGCAGCGTACACAGCCCAGCGCCACGAGTTCAGTAGTGCCGAGCGCAACGCCGTCAGCACCCAGTGCTATCGCCTTGGCCGCATCATAAGCGGTTCGGATGCCACCACTCGCGATCACCGTCATCTTGTCCCTGATCCCTTCATCCGTGAGAAACGCATGCACTTTCGGAATTGCATACTCGATCGGCATGGCGATATTCTTCTTCGCAATGTCTGGCGCAGCTCCCGTGCCGCCGTAGCTCCCGTCGAGATGGATAATATGAGCACCGGCATAATAACTACCCACGGCCACCATATCCACGTCTCGTGCGGTCGAGACTTTCACAGAGACGAGTGCCTCTGGATTGATCGTCTTTATCCAATCGATATGTTTCTCGTGATCCTCCACAGAGTAGACACTATGGAACGGAAACGGCGAGAATAAGCTACATCCAGGTATCGCTTCCCGCATGCGAGCGACATCTGTAGACACCTTATCCCCCAGTAGATGCCCACCGAGGCCCGGTTTCGCGCCCTGCGCATACTTGAGCTCGACGATCTTGACCCGCTGGATGGTCTCCTCAGAGACACCGAAGAGCCCGGTTGCGACCTGGGTGATCATATTATTATCGTAGTTCCGTAACGGCTCGGGGTAGCCACCTTCACCGGTGCAGGTAAAGGTGCCCCAGGCCTGCGCTGCTTTTGCACGTGCAAGCATGACCGAAAGGCTGATCGAGCCAAAGGACATGCCGCCACCATAGAACGGCACCTCGATCCTGAGCGGCTCTCCTCCTCGCTTATTCAGGTCAATTGCGGTGCTTATCGCGGCCTTATCTTCCGCATCGCCGCGCTCTTTGCTCGTGAAATTGAAGAAAATCCGGTCGAATCCACCACCCGAGTCTCCGATCTCGTAGCGAAGCCCTTTGAGCGGTAATCCAGTCTCCGCTTGCTTCCAGGTGCCGAGGATCAGATCACGAGTCCACCGCCGGTCGCCGATGGTGCGATACAGGGGATTCTCGACCAACGAGAGCGCTTTCCGGGGGCAGTGGTCGACGCAGTAAAACTGCTTATCTTCGCAGGCCTGGCCGATGCAGAGGTAGCTTAACGGCTTCGCAATCCTGTTGAAGCCCGCTTTCCGCTCGTGCACGCCGAAGGGACACACGCTCGCGCACATTCCGCAATTGATGCAGCTCGAGACGTCGCGCCTTACTTCCACCTCGCCGATCTCGTTCAAAAATCGTGAGGGTGCTAATCTGATTTCAGGCCTTTGCATGATTGAACACCTCCTTTACAAATAGCCGATCAAATACCTCCTTCTGGATTTCCTCATAGACGATCGCCCTGCCGACCTCGCCGCGGAGTCTTCGCACCTCGCGCAAGCCCATAGCTCCGAGCACCTCGAGGAGCTGGTTCCGCCAGGCAGCCATAAGGTTGACGATCCGCTGCGCGCCGTGGTCCGGATCAAGGTCCTTCAACCCCACCGGGCATGCTTTTCCCTGCAAGCAATTATGGCAATACCGGCATTCCAGTGCGAGGAGCAGCGGCACGTCGATGGCTGTGAGATCCGCGCCGCAGAGTACTGCTTTTGCTACATGCTCGGGCAGTGCGATTCCGCCACTCACCATGAGGGTCACCAGATCTCGCATCCTGAGATGGACCAGATAGCGATGGACCGTGCGAATCATATCAGTAACGAATCGCGACTCGGGTAAAGACTCGAGGGTCCTTCCATTACGGTCCGCGCAGAGGTGAATGACCTCAACGCCTTCGGCCACCAATTCAGCCACGATCTCCTCCACCGACTCATCAGACGGGACCCGTACCGATATGATACATCCGGGGCTGGTATTCCGTGCATCCGCTACCCTCTTCAGGATATCACGACCAAAGGTGAATTCGACCATGGGTGCGGTTTTAAGGTACGACTCAAGCTCCGTGCGCGCGGGCCGCTGACCCGGCTCAGAAACTGCGGTATACACTGGCACGAGATTCGCGGCATATTTCCCCTCGTACCATTCCTCAGGATCCACGAACATGACCGTATCGAGCATAGCGGCAGCCCTGGCTAATGCCTCATACACCTTCTCGCTCCTGCCAAACGGCAGCTGCTCGAAGATGATCGGAAGCGGAACGCTGCGTGTACGCGGGAGTGGTATGGCGATCTTTCCCTCGTTGTCAAAGGTGATGGCCTGCACGTTACCGCCGATGTCCACTGAGGTGCTGATGTATTCCCGCCCATGAATGCCATCCCGTGTCGGTCGCACGATCTCGGACATATCGGTCCACATGCCGTCGAACCCGGCACCAGAGAACGGACCTGCATAACCTGCACCGGATACCGGAACCTTTCCAGTCTCCGCCTGATACCAGGTTGTGGTGATGATCTCAGGAGTCCAATAGGAATCGCCCAGTTGGGTATAGGTCTCATTGTCACGGAGCGTTAAGGCTGCTCGTGGGCATTCCTGCACGCAGCGGAAGCAGCCCTTACAGCGTTGACTCTCCGGGTCTGCCATACGTCGAGGGTCTTTATCCAGCCGCTGGTGCACGCCATAGATGCACACGTTGGTGCACCGTCCACAATTGATGCAGTCATCGCCCCGTACGATCACGTACTTTCCCGGGGGTGTTACGCGCGGCGGGGCAGGTAAGACGGGGATATTATACTTCCTGGGCATATACACACCTCCAGTACGCTGGACTTTGCTCCGCAGTCGAGACGAATTCCCGTATTGCTGGCTCAGGTCTTCCAAACTGCTGCTCAAGCCGCTGCTCCAGCTCTTCCCATGCCGCCACCAGATCCAGGTCATTCTGACAGACCTCGCGGCAGAGCCCGCAGTGCATGCAGAGAAAAGCCTTCTCAGCCTCACGCTTCGAGACGTGACCACCGTCATGCAGCTTTTTCGCGAGATACAGTTTGTTCTTCGGAATGAGCGAGTCATCGTGCGTGACCGCGTACGCGGGGCACTGAGCAGCGCAGCTGCCGCATTTCACACAGGAGTAGATGGTCTTCTCCAATACTGATTCACGATCATGGTTCTCAACCGGGCGGGTCGTGAGCGGTGTGAAGAGCGACGTTCCGTGAATGAGCAGTCTGAACAGGCTCGGGCTGAAGAGCAGATCAGGAATAACCCCCCACCTGGTTCGCACCGCGAAGAATTTGTTCGGATTCAGGATGTTGATCGGGTCAACCTTCCGCTTGTATGCTCGATAGGCCCGCAGTGTCTGTGGATCTACCCTCTGGGTGATAAAAGGCGCGTTCCAGATCCCGACGTTGTATGGTACGCCTCCCAGTTTGATCCCGAGCATGGTGAGTCGCGGGACGAGCGCGAGATGAGCGAGGTATCGCCATGAGTCTCGCAGGTCAGAGAGGAACGATAGCAGCACCAGTGCGTCTGTTTCTCCCACCATATGCGCTTCCGCCTGAACATCGAGCCCATACCGCTTTGCTATCCATCTCGCCCTGTTCATATAGGCAGGTCCGTATTTCAGTGGCATGATAAGCTCGCAGGCTAGGAGGGTCGGCTGAATGCTGCGCCGTTTCATGGGGAAGAGTCGTTCATGCCAGAGGTATCGTGCCAGATACTCGTCCGCGGCAATACCGCGATTCTTGGCGAACTGACTGAATTTCAACGCCTCATCGTGAGATTCCAATACTACCAGGACGGCATCGCGCTCTGCATAGAGCTCCTCACCAATCAGCGTATTCACCTCTTTAAGGTGGAGGGCATCGAGATACTTGATGTGGTACGGCCGGGTCTTCGATTGGATCAGCTCGTTCACGAACGTGAGTGCTGCATCGACACCACCGAAATACATGAGCTGCGGGAGCACCTGCTCAGGTGTTTTCCGTAATCTCAGCGTAGCAGCGAGCAGGATGCCGAACTGCCCCTCGGTCCCGAAAAACAGGGTGAACTCGTTATCCGCCGCAGTAAAGGTCCGCACGTCACCCGCGGGAAAGAGTACCTCGATCGATTCGATGCGCTCTTTAAGGTGCCCGAACGGGAAGCTTCCGATCCCATAGCCGCCGGAGGCGATCCAACCCCCCACGGTAGAGAAGAAGCTTGAAGGGTACACGCTCAGCGAGAGTCCTTCCTGTTGCGCAACCGCTTCTATCACCGACCACCGAGTTCCTGTTTGGACCGTGATCGTCTCGTTCTCTCGATTCAGCTCGAGAACCCTGTTCAGAGCAGTGAGGTCAAGAACGACCCCCTTTTCCGTGGGGACCACACCGCCGAGTCCCGAAGAGCCAGCGCCCCGCGGAAAAAGTGCTACCTTTTCTGCGCTCGCGAATCGAACGACCTTGATGAGTGCGTCAACGGTTTGCGGCTGTACTACCAGCTGTGGTGTGGTCTCGAAGAGATGGTGTGCAAAGGGAACCGAGCCGGCGTCTGCGGAGTAGAGCTCGCGCTCAAAGGCATCGTTGCGTATTCGCGCTTCCTCACCCAGTAGCGCATTCAGTTCCCGGTTCAACTTCTTCGCGTTCATACTGTTCCTCCACTCCATCTTCAGCTAACGATTGTCTTTGCGTGATTCATCTAAGCCCGCGGGCTTAGAGCACACTCAAGTACTCTTGCCGCTCCCATTCTGATACGGTGATGCGATACCTGTCCCACTCGATGTTCTTCGAAATGAGGAAATTGGTGAAGATGTGCTCGCCTAATGCTTCTCGTACCAGGGCGCTCTGCTCGGTCAGTGCAAGTGCCTCGATCAAGCTTCCTGGTAGCGAGGTTATCCCGTACTGCTTCTTCTCCTCAGCGGTCATCTCGTACACGTCCTTCTCCATGGGCGCGGGCAACTCATACCTGTTCTTGATCCCCGCTAACCCGGCTGCGAGCATGACCGAGAATGCCAGATAGGGATTACAGGCCGGATCAGGGCTGCGGTATTCTATTCGGGTTGCTTTCTCTTTCCCCGGCTTGTACATCGGCACCCGCACGAGTGTCGAGCGATTGCGCCGTGCCCAGGAGATATACACGGGGGCCTCATAGCCCGGCACCAACCGCTTATAGGAGTTCACAAATTGGTTGGTGACCGCCGTTATCTCTGGCGCGTGCCTGAGCAGCCCGGAGATATAGCCGCGACAGAGCGCCGAGAGACCATACTCGTCATCAGGGTCGAAGAAGGCGTTCTTATCATCCTTAAAGAGGGATTGATGCGTGTGCATTCCCGATCCGTTCACCCCGAAGATCGGCTTCGGCATGAACGAGGCATAGTACCCGTACTTCTGCGCTATCTCCTTCACCACGATCCGATAGGTCATCACCTGGTCTGCCATGGTCAGCGCGTCCTTGTACCTGAGGTCAATCTCGTGTTGCGAGGGCGCGACCTCATGATGGCTGTATTCTACCTCGATCCCCATCGCTTCTAGGGTTAAGATCGTATCCCGCCGGAGGTCGCTGCCCGCATCCAGCGTGGTCAGATCGAAATATCCGCCGTGATCCAGCACTTCCGTGGTGCCATTCTGCCTGAAGTAAAAATACTCCAGCTCAGGCCCCAGATAGAAGGTTAATCCCTTCTGCTTCAACTGCTCCAGGTTCCTTTTCAAGGCGTACCGTGGATCGCCCTCATAGGGGTTGCCGTCCGGTTGCAGGATATCGCAGAACATCCGTGCCACGGCATGCTCCTTCGGGCGCCATGGTACGATCTGAAAGGTAGTAGGATCTGGCTTTGCCAGCATATCACTCTCATCAATTCGCGCAAATCCCTGTATCGAAGACCCATCGAACCCCATCCCCTCGTCAAAAGCGCCTTCCAATTCCCGTGGTGTGATGGCGAAGCTCTTCAATTGACCCAGGATGTCCGTAAACCACAGGCGTACGAACTTTATCCCTCCTTTTGCGAGCGCTTCAAACACATCATTCTTTGTCTTTATTTTACCTTCATTTTCCATCTTTTATATTACACCTCTAAAATAATATTCAGACTATCCTCTTTTTATTCTATTTGAGAAACAAGCACAACAATTATGAACTAATATGAATATAGTTTTCTCCTAGTAGATCTTACTATCTTAGTATTAATAAAAACGAGTTAAGGCTAATTGACGGTTTTCATAACAGTTATGAAATTATATGAAAGTGCATTTTTCTTTATTGTAATTGTCAAATATTTAACCTGCTCAGTGATACGTATTTAAATACTATGCGTGAGCTATAGTAGAACTAAGACTATGCCACCACCGGAAAGAATTACGGTAGCCATGGATGAAGACACCTTCAAAATGTTTAAGAAGATGCAGGCGGAACTGGGGATCTCGCAGAGCGAGCTTGTCCGCGAGGCGTTGCGCTTTTATGGCAAGCATCGCACGCTCTTCGAATCGATAGAGGATCGAAAGGTGTACACGCACGCGGAGATGTTACGGCTGGGGGAGCACGTCATCATGGATATTGACCACTGGCTGCTCTTCTTGAAGTTTGTGGAGTCGCATCCAGAGAAGGAGCAGTTCTGGGAATTGAACAAGACGATCAGTGCCGCGCATGCAGAGCAGTTCAAACACCAGTATCTCCGGGTAGAACCGGTACTCAAGCGACTGGAGGCCTGCAACTTCTTTGCCCTCACCCGGGTCTCGAAGAACGAGTATACGCTCGTCTTGAGTTCAGACATCCTCAAGCACTTTGTGAAGACGATGCTGGAGGAGACCTTGACGGGCATGGGCTTCCATGTGGAGCTGAAAGAGGATCTGGCAAAGTTGCGATTGAAAGTCCTGGACGAAAGCCAGAAGGAGTAACGGAGGATTCAAAGACGCGAGCTATGCGGGAAGAGCGGTCAGAGCATGAGAAAGATAAGGTGGTGGTACTGGACTTTGGTGGGCAGTACAGCCACCTGATTGTGCGGCGGTGCCGTGAATTAGGTGTTTATACCGAGCTGTTGCCCTATGACGTCTCCATTACGGAGCTTGAGCGTGGTGTTCAGCGGAACAAAGGAGCAGGCAAGATCTGCGGGATCATACTCTCCGGAAGCCCATTCGGCGTTCATGAGTCTGATAGTCCCCGCTGCAGTGCCCGAATTGTGGATCTAGGCGTCCCGGTGCTGGGTATCTGTTATGGTGCGCAACTACTCGCAGCTCTGTTGGGTGGCGTGGTAACCACGGGTGGCAAGGGCGAATTTGGGCGTTCAGAGCTCATATTTGCCGATTCTGCGCTCTTTGAGGGCGTGAGTGAGACCGGTACGACTCCTGTCTGGATGTCGCATGGTGACGTGATCGAGCGATTCGAGGGCGCGAAAATACTGGGCTCGGCAGCAAACGCGCCCGTTGCTGCCTTTCAGATCCACGAATGGGTCTATGGTGTGCAGTTCCATCCCGAGGTACATCACACGGAAATGGGTGACAGAATCCTCTGGAATTTCCTGTATTCCATTTGCGAGTGCGAACAAAACTGGACGATCGCGGCATTTGTTCACGAGGCGATCACCAAGATTCGTGAGGCGGTAGGCCTCGACGGGAACGTAATTTGTGGTCTCAGTGGGGGCATCGACTCCTCCACCACCGCGGTACTCGTTAATAAGGCCATCGGCGATCGATTGACCTGCATCTTCGTGGATAACGGTTTGCTGCGAGAAGGTGAGCGGGAAGAGGTCGAGAACACGTTCAGGAAGAGCTTCAGGATGAATCTGGTAGTGGTGGATGCGAAAGCTCGATTTTTGGAAGCGCTGAAGGGCGTAACGGATGCGGAGGCGAAACGAAAGGTGATCGGGGAGCTCTTCATCACCATCTTTGAGGAAGCGGCGCAGAAGCTGGGCGGTGTCGCATTCCTCGCGCAGGGTACCATCTATCCCGATCGGATCGAGAGTGCGAAAGCGGGCTCAGCTAAGTCCTCTCGCATCAAATCGCATCATAACGTCGGCGCACTGCCCGAGCGTTTGGGGTTCACCCTGATCGAGCCGATCGACGAGCTGTATAAGGATGAGGTGCGGGAAGTGGCGAAGGATCTCGGCATTCCGGCTCGCATACGCAATCAGCATCCCTTTCCCGGCCCTGGTCTGGCGGCCAGGATCATGGGTGAGGTGACGGAGGAGAAGCTGCGGATCTGCCGGGAAGCCTCACGGATTGTGGAGGAGGAGTTGAAACACAGCGGCTGGTATGATAAGGTCTGGCAGGCCTTTGCGATCGTGGGTGACGATCTCGCAACGGGCGTGCTTGGCGATGCGCGAAAGGAAGGACGGCTTGTAACGATTCGTGTGGTGGAGTCGAAGGAGGCAATGACGGCTGATTTCGTGAAACTGCCCTATGAGCTGCTGGAGCGCATGAGTAACCGGATCACGAACGAGGTCAAGGGCGTGACCTGGGTGACCTATGCGATCTCATCGAAACCGCCGGCGACGATTGAGCCATGTTAGCTAAGCGAGCGGTGCGGTACGCAAAGGGTATACGGTCGCTTCCTCCCTATCTCTTCGCGGAGATCGATCTGAGGAAGGAGCGGGCGCGCAAACGAGGCGTGGATATCATTGACGTGAGTATCGGCGACCCCGATTTGCCTACACCACCGCATATTGTTGAGGCCCTGTACTGTGCCGCGAAGGACCCTGCGAATCAGCGCTATCCCTCCTATGAAGGTATGCTCGCGTTCCGTGAAGCTGTCGCGGCCTGGTATCAGCGTACGAAACAGGTTACGGTTAGGCCAGAGGATGAAGTATTGACCTTAATAGGGTCGAAGGAGGGTCTGGCGCACGCGGCATTCGCCTTTCTGGAGCCCGGGGAGCTCACCCTCGTTCCCGATCCTGCATATCCCGTGTATCATAATGCGACGATTATGGCGAATGCGGTGCCATACATGGTTCCGTTAACCGAGGATAACGATTTTAAACCGGATTTTGATCTTCTGGATAGGAACGTGGCGCGGCAGGCGAAGATCCTGTTCCTGAATTATCCCCATAATCCTACAGCTGCAATCGCAGACAGGGTGTTCTTCAAGACCGCCATTGATTTCGCGCGGGATAATGAGCTCCTTGTGCTCTTTGACAACCCCTATTCGGAGCTGATCTTTGACGGCTACGAATCACCAAGTTTCCTGGCGGTGAAGGGCGCGAAGGAGGTTGGTGTCGAGTTCAATTCGCTCTCCAAGACCTATAACATGACCGGCTGGCGGATCGGCTACGCCGTGGGCAATGCGGAGATCCTCAACGGGATAAGGACGGTGAAGACGAATATCGATTCAGGCGCATTTCAGGCGGTTCAGGCAGCGGGTATTGCGGCCTTATCAGGGCCACAGGACTGCGTCACCCAGAACGTTGCGATATATCAGAAGCGGCGTGATATTCTGGTCGAGGGGCTGCGCGCTGCGGGATTACACGCGGAGAAACCACGTGCCACGTTCTATCTCTGGGTCAAGGTCCCCCGTGGGTTTGAAACTGCCGCTTCGGCATCTATCGCGTTCTCGATGGTTCTTTTGGAACGAGCAGGGATCGTGGTGACTCCGGGAGTGGGGTTCGGGGAGCACGGTGAAGGCTTCGTTCGATTCACGTTCTGTAACAGCGGCGAGCGCTTGGCAGAGGCGTGTGCGCGGATCCAAAAGTTGAACCTTTAAATATTTCGTTTGAGGAGTATCTAAACAGTGCGGGTGCTCAGAATGAATAGCGCTTCACCTAACTGCGTGATAACCGGTGACATAAAAGGTTCTAGAGCTTTTGACCCTGAAGCGTGGCGTATAATTCAACGCAAAATAAAAACGACTTTAACGGAGATAAACAAAATCTATAGTTCGGATCTACTGCGGAATTTTACCATAACACGCGATGATGAGTTTCAGGGTGTTTTACGCAGTCCCGAGAAGCTTAAATGCTCTTTTAAGTCTCATTACTACAATTCATAGTACGTGGACTGATAGACAAAGAGAAGTCGTAACCTTTTGCAGATTTCATAATGATTATACGTACAGTGCTATAGCGAGGGAATTGAACGTCAGTAAGCAATTAATTTCGCAGGTAGTGCGTGCTGCTCATTGGCCGGCGATACAGCAAGGTGAGCAGGCCGTACGGCGGTTGTTGCAGGAACTCCCGGCATTGCGCGAGGATAAGGCGGTTAAAAATAAAGCAAAAACGCTTGATAATAAAAAGTAAAGTACAATTGCCTGATAGGGGTGTGCTAATATGGCGATACTGTGGCACGCTGTAGAACTCGCAGCTCTTTATGCTACTGCCTACGCGGTTACGATTATTGCCGGAAGTTACGTCGTAACTTTCATCCTGCGAAAATTCCCCGTAGCTGGTGAGGGCTGCCTGAAGCACGCCGGTCTCGCCATCGGAATCCTCGAACGTATCCTTGTGCTCACTCTGGTTCTTTACGAGCAGTTTACCGCGATCATACTGGTATTAACCGCGAAATCAATCGCATGATTCGAGGATCTGAAGAAGCGCGAATTTGCGGAGTATTATCTTATAGGAACTTTTTTGAGCATGCTTTTCGCGCTTTTTGTGGGGTTAGCGACCGTTTGGCTCCTGGCTCAGTTATGAGAATGAGTGCGAAGTTATTTTTGGACAAAGGGGGAAAGAGGGAAGAGATGACGCGCGTAAAGTTCACCAAGCTGCAGGGCTGCGGGAACGATTTCATTCTGATCG
This sequence comes from Candidatus Methanospirareceae archaeon, assembly GCA_049975405.1. GTDB lineage: Archaea > Halobacteriota > Syntropharchaeia > Alkanophagales > Methanospirareceae > JACGMN01. The sequence goes on along the minus strand of JBNGDK010000002.1, from coordinate 69,565 downwards.
ATGACCGTGCAGAGCGAAGTTCAGATGCAGCTAAAGCGACCTGTGCACAAGTACTGTGCCAGCGAAAATTCTCGGTGGGTGCTGACGGTGTTCTATTCCTCTGCCTACCCACTACCGATGCGTTTGAGATACGGATGCGCATCTTCAATCTTGACGGCTCGGAGGCGGAGATGTGCGGGAACGGGATGCGGTGCTTCGCGAAATACGTCTTCGAGCACGGTATCGTGCGCAGCAAGCGCATAAAGGTCGAGACCCTGGCGGGCTTGATCGTGCCCGAAATTGAGCTTGATGATAGCGGCTTGGTCAGCGCGATCCGCGTGTTTATGGGCATGCCGATGTTCGAAAAGCTCGACGAGCCGTTCTTCGTGAACGCGGAAATTGGGTTGTTACGCTTAACGGCACTGAGTCTCGGCAACCCCCATGCGGTCGTCATTTTGGACTCGTTCGAAGGCATTGACGTTAATACCGTGGGAAAGGCGATCGAGTCGCACCCGGCTTTTCTGCCGCAGAAGACGAATGTCGATTTCGTCGTGCGCCACAAGGGACGTACGAATGAACTAACCGTGAGGACCTATGAGCGGGGCGTCGGGGAGACGTTAGCGTGCGGGACTGGCTCTACGGCTTCCGTTCTGACGCTCTATCAGCTCGGGCTGGTGCGTAAGAACGGGCCCGTCACCGTTCATACCCTGGGCGGGGATCTAGTCGTTGAGGTGAGGGAGGACGGTGCGTATCTACAGGGGCCTGCGGAGGAGGTATACGAGGGTTTGGTTGATCTGACGTCCCACTCAAACACCCGTCCGGCTTGAAATCCTCACTGAACGGCCCACCGCTACGTTCCATGACGGCGCGTGAATGAACTGTGGGTAGGTAGGAGCCGATGCAGTTTTTGATCTCGTTCGCGTAGAGGGTGAATGGGTGGTTATTCAAGGTGCTGCCTTTGGCCCACCCACTCTGGTCGATACCTGAAGACCCGTGCACAAGGTACCGCATAGCTCCGTTTGGTTGCTCCACCACGTTCTCAATTCGTCAGGGTTACCGTTAACATAGTAAATTGAGTATAAAGCGGGAGGATACCGTCCTCTTCTCAATTCTTCGATGAGCAACATTGCTTCGTTTCCTACCGTAGATGACGCATTGAATGGATAATAGGAACTGAGTGGTGAAACTACCGGTGCAGCAGGCTCTTTGGAATCGCTCATGTACATAAGCTGTCGAACATGATCTTCCGTTATCCCGCCTGGTTGTGGCGTACTCGCAATCACGAGCGGTGTGTCTGGACGACGTTCAAGGATCTCAAGCAAAGCGAACGGATCTGTTCCTGCCCAATCAAGTTGCTCTAGCATCGCTGATTCCTGAGGCGGTGTTTTTTGATCCTCTTGTGAGACGGTGGCGGATGTGAAGGCGAAGCTGAAGAAGCTCTGAAGCAAGATCCTTAAATCTGCATGGCAGGTTATCGTAACTGTCTCGTTCAAATGGTTAGAACCGTCGCTACTTACCGTAACAGTCATATCATATCCAACGTTCTCTTATGCAAAAAGGTCCCTTTTTATCCTTTTTGCCGTTTTAGTAATGCCCAATCCACCTTCACTTGTTTCTTTCAATTCCGGTGGCATCCGGCTTGCAGTATCTTTCAGAGCAACTATAACGTCATCAAAAGGTATCACACTTTTTATACCGGCAAGAGCTAAATCTGCAGCAACAATGGCATGAACGGCGAGAAAGGCGTTTCGCTTTATACAGGGCACTTCGACTAAGGTGGCTACAGGATCGCACGTAAGCCCCAAGCAGTTTTTCAGTGCTAAAGCGGCTGCATTAAGCATGACCTCAGGCTCCGCTCCTTTGAGCGCTGCAATTGCGCCAGCAGTCATTGCAGCAGCGGTACCACACTCGGACTGGCAGCCACCTTCCGCTCCCGATACCGTTGCATTTTGTGCGATGATATACCCTATTATATCCGCTACGAACAGTGCATGTACCGTTTCATCTATTCCCAGTCCCAACTCATCTCTTACATTAAGCAAAGCTGCAGGTAAAATGCCACAGGATCCCGCTGTTGGTGCGGCAACAATTCTACCCATACACGCATTGTAACTGGCAATGCTCAGTGCATCCACCATTACTTTTGTTAATAACCTACCACTTAAGGTAGTGCTGTTGTCCAAATTCTTTTGGAGTAATTTCATTTCATTTGAAAACATGCCACCCAGCGTTTTCCCTTCCCATCTTCCTCCTTTTTCTCTGCTTTCTTCCATTACTGTAAGCACGTGCTTCATGTCTGCTATCAAAGCATCCTTCGACCGTTTAAACAAATGACTTTCGTATTCAATAGCTACTTCAGCAAGAGATTTACCTGTTTTTTGACAATATTTCAGGAGATCCTTTCTCGATTCGAGTTCCATTTATTTTAGAGCCTCCTGATTAAATACGTTCTGTCAATACCTGCTATAGTATTGATCCTCTTTACGATTTCATCTGGCAGATCCTGATCTACACTTATAAATGTATAGCCAATTTTGCCCATTGTTCCGGTGATAGATTCCAAATAATTTACATTTATATCAAAATCAGCGATGACTGCTGTAACATCTCGAATAATCCCTGGTCTATTTTTATGGATAATGCATATAGTATCATATCTGCCAGTTATTTTCAATTTTTTATAATTATCTATCTCAGTTACAATAACATCCCCTCCACCTAATGACGAACCTATGATTTTTCTTCTTTTAGTTCCTATTTTTAATATAAATTTTACGGTATTAGGATGACAACCTTCGGGTAGGTCCTCATCTTTTTTAAAAGATATGTGTAGCGATTTTTGCTTGGCGATTTCCAACGCGTCTGGGATTCGTTCATCATCTACCTTTAAATCCAGGAGGCCAGCTACTAAGGCCTTATCTGTACCGTGACCCTTATAGGTCTTAGCAAAGGAGCCGTAAAGCACTATCTCCACTTCTTGTGGCTCATGCCCGACTATAGCCCGTGCTAATCGGCCTAATTTCACGGCACCTGCTGTATGAGAACTGGATGGACCTATCATAACAGGCCCGATCGAACAAAACTCGTTCACGTTACCCATTCCAGAACCGCTGTTATCTTCTCTAGCACTCATAGTGATACGCTAACCGCACATCGATTGACACTCCAAACAGTTTTCCGGTGCAATCACCGGCACGGCGCTCACGACAAGCATCAAAGCCAACGTTACAAGCAACACAGTCCTTAATGGTTTCATTTTTCCCCTTTCCACCCCTCTTTACCTTTCTTAACTTCCAGTAGCTTAATCAGGTTTGCTTTGACACGGTATATAACTTCCGGTTTTCATCTCACATCCTCTACCTCGAATAAAGAATCACGCCTCAGATTCCAAACCGGCAGATCAGTGACGATGGAAGAACTTGGTTCGATGCGTGCATATGGCTGGACGGCAGACGGAGCGGCGGGTGGCCGCGCGCGGAAGGCGAAGCGGCTGCTCAAAGAGTAGCTGGGGCCACTATCTCACCGGAGATGATCTTCCCGCGTAGTTCGTTGATACGTTCTTTCATGTCCGCACTAACAACAGGCAGCGCGTTATCAAGGCTGATGCTCACGCCGTCCTCGTGCAAGCCAACCGAACGGACCCCGCCCCTAAAATCACCATCCACAGTCTCCTTGATAATTGCGAAGATCACGACATCTGTCCTTTTCAGCACACTCACCAGCACCGTATCCGGTGCGAGATAGCGCTGATCGGTATCAGCCCCGATTGCATAAGAGCCCCGTTCTTCTGCTGCGGCAAGAACACCATCGCCACTTGAACCCGCCGCGGCAAAGACGATATCCGCGCCGGCGTCATACTGCGCTAACGCCAGCTCCTTACCACTTACCGGATCAGACCACGAGCCAACGTACGAAATCACGAGCTCACAATCAGGATTGATATACCGCGCACCCGCCTGGTAGCCGGCTAAAAACCGATTGATCGCCGGGATGTCCATGCCGCCGACAAAACCCAGTTTATCGGTCTTTGTCACCATGGCGGCCAGAGCGCCAACCAGGAATGAACTCTCTTCATCACGGAACAAAACGGAGGCCACATTCGCACGGTCTGCTATCGCGCGGTCGATCAGGGCGAACTGCTGATCCGGGAAATCAGCGGAGACGTTCATAAGCGCATCCGCTTGATTCGCGCCCGTGCAGATGATGAGCGCATAATCACCGCTTTCCGCGTAGCGCCGTTGTAACGTCTCAAAATCCGCTGCGGTGCTTGCTATCACGTACTCAGAACGAATTCCAAACGCATCCTCCGCTTTCTTTGCGCCTGCGAAGCATAAATTGTTGAAAGCGTCATCCAGGCCGCATTCTTCAAGCACGATGCCGACTCTTACTGCGGTCTCTTGCTCATTTTCGATACAACCCTGCAGTCCAGCGGCTGATACCGTCAGTAAGATGATGAGCGCCAGACAGGAACACTTATTTTGTAACAGTTTTTTCCACCTCCTGTAAGAATATACTCGCCAATAGCGTCTATAACATAGTCAATCATTCATATATCGCTTTCAATGATTCATAGAGCCTCCTGTATTTCTCATGGATCATTTTTCTATCGAACTCCCTAAAATCATTAAGCATATTATCTAATTCCTCAGCTGAAAAGTATTTCTCTGTATTTTGGAAGAATAGTTTGTCTTCCTTCGATATGTGGTTTGGATACAAGTCTAATAGAAAGGTGAGTTTATCACTAATAACGTTCATACTTGTACGATCACCCGTAGCATAAATCTTATTCGCAGCAGCGAGTTCGCCCACCGCTTTTCGTGACATGATATGGTCATTGGCTAAATCATGCATCATTTTCCGGTCATTAATAAACATATTCTTATGCTCTAATGCTTTGAATAGAATATCCTCTTCTTTGCCATGATGTGTTCTGTCTGCATATATCCTTATAAAATCAACGAAGGTATCAATAAAATTTGGATTTACTGCTCTATTTATTTTTATTAATTGTAGCTCTTTGCTTGTTAAAAATAACATTTTTTCTATTAGTCGGTGTTCAACCATTAAAGGTCCTCGTGTTTCATTACTTATATTATCCTTCTATCTTATAGTTCCTGACTTGCGCTTTACACAACTCCGGTTTCTATCAATCGTGCGTAAGGCGCTATCAGGAGAACCACCCGCTTGCCCGGGTTTCCTCCGCTCATCCTTTACCTGCAGGAGCATATTCGACTTAAAAAGTACAGATAAACCGTTCACGCATTATGAAAACACTCCGTTATCCTGCCCTTTGTCCGTGAGCTGAGCTGAAGAACAAGAAGACTGCTTCAGATCGATCCTAAGCGTACGATCAGCAAGTAGCAGGGAGGTGCAAGCTACTACTTCTTGGCGTACAGTTGCGCAACCTCCGTATCGCTCCACGCTTTCAGCGTCGTGGTGCGCACGTACCCGAAACTCGTGACCTCACTGAGAAATTGGATCATATTATCCTCACTCGCTATGTCCACGATCGCCACGAAGTCGTACTCGCCCATCGTATAGTAATATCGCATCCGCCCACCCAGCCGCTGCAGGAGCTGGTGCGCCTCCTCAACACGTTTCGGCGTTCCCTGTATATCTCGTAAGCCTTCATCGGTCCGTGTGCCAAGTATGATATAATGGTGCATTTCCTGCTCTAATCACCTCCTAACTAACTCTTCCCTTACTCTTTCTTGATCGCCTGCCCTATTTAAACTATCCCTACCGCGCGCCGAGCGAGCGTCGTGAGGCGGTCGTGAAACGGCTCCGAGAAGGATTTGACGGCTGTACGAAGAATAAAATGGGTATAGACACTGTACGAACGAACATGCCTGCTGTTACCGTGCGCATGGACGAAAAAGTAATTCCGCTCTCGTATCTGTCAACGAACGGATTTAAAAATCCTGTTCTAAAACAGAAGAAGAAAAAAAGCAGAGCCCGATAGTGGGCTCTTAAGGCAGTAAAGCAACGGGCTCGATCGCCCGAAGAATGTAACGTTTGGATAACAGTGATACGATTTGTTCGCTCTGTTCCGCCCTCGTTATTAAAGAGCGTGGAAAACTATTCAGCTAAGCGGTATTTGAATCCGAACGCTAAAGAGGGCAGCTCTTCCGTCACACCTTCCGTTGCCACTTACTACTTCACTAACAAGTGCATAGTGCCTTCTCTGCTACTTTTAACAATGTGACAATCTTTTTTTCAGTAATATCCTCTACTGAATATATCTTTACGTGGCGCATCGTCCTGCCCTTGCCTTCAAATAGCTCCAATTCGTTCTCTGACAAGCCCTGGATGGCAAAGCCCAGATTGACATGATCCTTAAGAGCAACAATATAATATCTCCCTTCATACCATGGCACACCTACCCACATCTTTTCTTCAATAGTAGGATACGTTTTTAATATAATCTCTCGCAGTTTCTGGCAAATCTCTTTTTGCGGCGATTTTTGCTTACCTATGTATTCCGCAACTGCTTCATTCATGGCTGAACCTGCTGCTTTACCCTGTAGCAGTAACTATCACAAATACTTCGCGCCTTATAATACTTCCGGTGCACGGTGTGCGTCAACAGGTGTATGTTGAGAACCTTCTTGAAGTTCACCGCCAGTACGTTATTTCTATGCAATTTGGAAGAGAACGCGCGACTTTTTACTGCTTCTTTGCGCCCTCATGATCTGTCGGCTGGCTACTAGCTAAAGGCGGGGCACGCGCTCGTCTTAGCTCAGCAGTATCGCCGGTATCCAGCCCTCGTGCTGCTTGCCGTTGATGTCCACGAATGAGGTGCACGCGATCACTCCGCCTATTGCGTTGTACGATGAAGCGTGGATGATCTGCGGGTACGAGCCGGTGGTAATGGTATAATAATACGTCTCGTTTGCTTCCAGGACAACAGGTTCGTCGAACGTTATGTTCTGCCAATCGCCGTTATAGCCCGCCCACTCCGCGTCCACAAGTGTTTCCATTCCCCGCCAGATCTTTACGTATTCTGCGTGACCACCCGTGCCGCGGCACGGGTACGTGTAAAGCCGACGCACAAGAATCGTCTGGTTTGGCGTGATTGTGCCGGTATGCGTGCCCGCGACACTGGGATAGATGCCAGAACCGGTGTCAAACCCAGCGGTCTCCGTACCAATCATAACGGATACGGGATCAGTTGACCTGCTTTCGTACAGGACATAACCCAGGATGTTGTACAACCCTGCAGCGCCGGTGGTATCCCAGGTATCGCGGAAACTGATCGAACCCGAAGGCTGGAGATCGGTCACGTTGTGTCTGCACTCCTCTATCATACACCCGGCTCCGTCGGTCACGCGTACGATCGCCGTTCCCGTGAGGTTCACCGTCCCGGTGTTCGCGAAGGTCATGTTGATCGCGATCGCGTCCCCGACCTCGAAGTGCTCTGGTGTGGCGGTAAAGCTGGTAATATCGCCAGAAGAGATACCCAGCCGGAACAGTTCGGTTTCGCTATCCAGCACCGTGCCCGCAGTGTCGCACAGAATTACTTCTACAAGATAATCCCCGGGCTCGAAGCTGCTGCTGTTCCACTGTAGCGAGTAGGACGCAGGGCCCGTCAAATTTGTGAGCGTACTGAGAAGCAATCCATCAACAAGCTCATCAGAGCCGTAGCGCTTGACCATCGCACTTATCACGACATCCTGGGGCTCACCTGAATTGCTGAGTCCCAAATCAACCATAACCATATCCTCTTGCGGATATTCATTTTTATCAGTAGTAAGGCTGTTTATGGACACGTTGGAGATGGTATATGTTATGTTAAAACTGTAATTTTTGTAAAACCTGATATCGGTGGTCAACGAGTTATAGTAGAACGGATACAGCGTTATGACCAACGATATGCTGTCGTCACGGTTAGCCAAACTGTGCCAGTTATATACTTCTCCCGGGTACCATTCCTCGCTATTGCTTGCAGTGTATGACGTATTTCGAAGAAGGTAGTCCCATTCTATATGGTAGATAGGAAGATCCAAGCCAGAATCTTTTATCAAGCCCGACCTATTCGTGAGCATGACATCCTGAACCTCGTATCCGCTCGGGTAATCAATGGAGATAGTGTAAATGGGAACTTCCGGCCAGTCTTCCTGCAGCAATAAATCACCACCGGGGATTTCCACATAATCTGTGCCGTTAATGTTGTTAACCTCATAATCGGGAACGACAATATCCAGCGATGCTTTTGGTTCCCCCACTTTCTCTTTGATTGAAGAGGCAGCTAACGAAGCGCTAGCAGTCGCCCCAAACGTGGGGTCACCATAGAGATTATACATTCGGCACCATCCTGCATGAGAACTCCAAAAACTTCGCTCCATAGCAGTAAAGGCGTAGCCAATAGATTCCGAGGCATCCCACGTTTTGAAGAGTGTTTTTCCCGCAACATTGTTTCTCTTGGTGCTTGATATTTGCGTAGAACCTATATAAACCGCGGCACCGCGGTCAAAAAAAGCCTCCGCGATGTTATAATCATCATTACCCCCATACTTCTCTGGATGGTCTTCATAGTTGCCCGCCCAACAGGCCAGGGCAAGGGCAAAAGGCTTCGTAACGTTAAAATCCACTGCGGTTATATTCTTTGCGGGATCTCCAGCAACATCACAGGTGCAAAGGCTATCCCAATAGTCCGGCAAACCATGATCGCGGTAGCAGATAACATCCTTATCGCGAGCAAGGATCCTGAATACCAGGTCTCGGTCGGCATATTGGATATCTTTCCAATGGATTTTAGTAACATTGACTCCTTTGTTACTTAGTATATCTGCCATATCATTGACATTATGAACATATTTATTTTGTTTGTCCGGATTTGAGGCATCTGTACCGCTCACCAGCAGCGCATGTGAGCGGTCAAAGGTATATCCCGACCATCCCTCCTTCACGCCTATGCTTGACCGGATTGCAGTGCTCATGTTTGAAGGGTTATTCCCGATTATTCGGCTCACGATCAGCTCTGGAGCTTGTTTTCCCGCGTACGGCTGGTCACTGAAATGGACCGACCATATGGTCCATGAGGGTATTATTTCCACCTCGCCGACTATGAGAACGTACCCACCTAACACACTATTGAATTTCGGATTCATCTGTTTTGACCAGGTTCCATTCTGCAGGATCAACTTCCGTAATTCGTAACCACTTAATAGAGGAATTTGCCAATTCAGATACCCCAGCACACCGTGTTCATCATAAGCGAGTAGCGCCATGGTGGATAAGAGCTCATTTACTTCTTCCTTTTGGGTGCCAAAGAGAGAAAATAAGCGCTGTGCGTTGGTTACAATCAGAAAATCGGATGCATTCGTAGCATTACGGTAAGCGGCCGAAAGCGATTCCCCGTTTCCAGTGGTAGCGACCGGCAGCTGCATATATTTATTGTAGCCGCTTTGATTGGGTGAGTCGTAGGACAAATCGATATAGTGCCCTATCTGAGGCGTCCACCCGGCAGGTTTCGGGTGGATCATAACGGGAACCGCTTTATAGGTATAGATTCTCGTGTGGCCAGGTTGGATGGAGTGGTTCGGTTTGACCTGACAATATCCGCCCCATGTCGATCCGGGCTCGTAATGGGCTAAATAATCCTCTGATACGTAGTGGCGCTCAATCGGTTGAAACCCACGAAGCGTATGCAGGATGCTGATATTTGTTGCCTCATCATTCCCGATATTTTTCACGGCAAGCGAGATCGAGAACTGATTCTCGTTTCTGGTCACACTTTGGCCAACAACCTTAAGCTCGGGATATTTCGGGGGTGTTGGCGGCTTCACATTGTTCAAAACTACCTCGACCTGAGCAGTGGTGCTTTGCGAATGGTTGTCCCATGCCTGCACGAGGAGTCTATACGTCCCATCCGTGAGATGATAGGTGTTCCAATCAAAGTGCACGGTAGTTCCATTCGGCCAGGGATAGGTGAATACCACTGCATCGCTGTCTACCGGTGTATTACCCGAATAGACGAAGAAATTCACGGACATCAGCCCTAAGTCGTCGCTGATACTTGCAGTGACATTTATGGGGTTTCCTGAAACGGTCTCTCCAGTGGTTGGCGAGGTGATCGTGACGACCGGATAGGAGGTATCTTTAAGATTAGCTATATTAACAGTGCGGTGATCGGCAGACGATCTTTTTGAAAAATCCTGGGCTTTAGCGGTAAGCAGGTATTCTCCATTTTCCAGCTTGCGAGTATCTATGGTAGCAGTATAGGGCGGGGAAAAATCGGTGAAAAAGAGCTTGTCGTTGAGATAAAATTCTACCTTCCGGACACCAGTGTTATCGCCAGCGTCAGCCGAGCAGGTGAGCATGCCCTCGGAAGTGCCAGGATCATGAAGAGCTATCCCGGGGGCAATTCCATCAGGCATTGGCGCGGTCTCGAACGTGAAGTCATTACTTATCACGAAGTTTCCGCTCGCATCCTCGGATCGAATCTTGAACTGGTAAGTGGTTGAAGGTTGGAGGTTGATCAAGGTGACTGCATGCTCCATATCCTGCGGCAAATCCGTCGATGCCACCTGCGAAAACCGGCCTGCAGTTACGTCATAAAGGATCACATGGTCGCTTTCCTCATCCGTTTCCCAGACGACGACTGCGGAGGTCGGTGTTATGGTTACCACAGCCGGCCCGGAGATGATACGCGGTGGTGTAGTATCACACCTCCAGAACTCCTCGCGAAGGTTGTTTGTCTCATTCCTTTCTGGCACGCTATTTCCAGTATCTGCCGCCACTGCTAGGGAATCACCCGGCGGAGAGCATTCCCACTCGTAGTCGAAGCAACCGTTCCTTCGCGCTCCAGGCGCCAAAGCGGTCGTTACCAAATCGTTCACTATGTGCTCGTCATCAACAACTAAAGCGGTGTGATGGCCTTCCGGAGCTACTGCATCCCCGACGTTCCTCAGCTGATAACAAATGGCGCGCTCCTCGGTCCAAACATCCGTAACAACAAGATCCGGCATGGTGGCAGGAGGAAGATCCCAGAACTTGTTCCCGGTCAGCGTCTTTCCAGCTAACGGATAGGCGTATCGAATCCTGTTGCTGGTGACGACCATACCGTCGACCGAGGTCGCGCCGGCAGAGGTATACCCGGCCGGATCGCTCTCCACGATCGTGTAAAACTCCCGAAGAGAAGAGACCATCAAACCGTACCAGCCCTCGGCATTGGTCGTAGTGCTGTCAATGACCGTTCCTAAGTCACCCTCATTGTTCGAGCCGTAGAGCGTCACGGTCCCGCCGCTCAGTGGGGCGCTTTCGTTGCCCACCGCACCCTGATAAACGCGTCCTGAGAGGATATACAGCGGCTGATCCCAGAACTTGTTACCAGTTAGGGTCTTGCCTGCAAGCGGCGCCTCAAACTCGATCCAGTTGCTCGTTTTTATCGATCCGTCGACACTTGTGGCGCCCGCTGAGGAGAAACCCCATGGATCGGTCTCGAGCAGGTGATAATATTCATAGCCGTCGCTTACCGCAAGGCCATACCAACCGGTAGCATCGGTGGTCGTGCTCGTAATAAACGTACCAGAAACGGGATAAGGATCGTTCGCGCCATAGACTGAAACGGTAACACCCTGCAGCGGATGACGTTCATCGCCCACCTCTCCTGCGTAAATACGACCCTGCAAGGTCCAGAGGTCTGAGAGCGCGTCAGTATTAGGTGCTCGCGTAGTTAGCAATAGTGCATCCACCCCGGTCGCACCCACGCCAGCATCACTGACCGCGACTGCGCATATCGAGGCCACCAGAAAACCGATGAGCACAAAATACACCACTCCGTTTCCTCCGTTCAGTTGCCCCTTCATCGTTCCCACTCCTAACTCATGCTGAGTAAATTCATGATCCACTTCCCGTATCCGGAAGGAGAGAAATACCTTATTTTAGCTCACATAAAAGCTTTTTGATATAAAAATAGCGTTGTTGAGTACGATTATTATTTCGTTTTGCATTTTCGAGGTTACTCATACCACTTGTCCTCCTTCAGGAACAGGCCGAGAATCGCTTCTGGAGGCGCTCTTCGCATAAATGCCTCCTCAGGAGTCTCGCCTTCACGATAATCGAGAGCGCCGTGTATCCGGTTGTTATACCAGGTTAAAAACGCTTCGAGCGAGTCAAATCGCCAGCGATGTCGATCGTATTCGAGCCAGAGCCGTTCTAACTTGCCGTTGGTCTGCGGATTCCCTTTTCGTGACGGTACGTGCTTGATCCCTTCGCCCTCCCGGTATTGTTCAAAGGCCGAGGTCCTCGAGCTCTTGTTGAAGTAGAACCGTGAGTCTCTGTCCGTATTCACTTCACCGATCAGAATATTAAACGCCCGAGCTCTCCTTTGCGCTTCCTTGAACTGGTCGATCGATTCCACATGCGTCGCTTGCTCGCTCAAATTCACCGCCGGTAAGGGCCATGCGCGACGCATCATCGAGCCAGATGATTGCGTTCGGATGGTTCACCGTGGTCCGGTGCCAGTCGCCATTTACCCGGCTACCTGAATGCTCACGTTCGTATCTGCACATAATATCTGTACTCTACAAGGCGCGATTGACCAAAAAGCTTATATACCCACTCTGCTCTTTCATTCCTGGTGAGCATAATGGCACTATTACCAAAAGCCCCTGTTACTCAGCTTATCCGGGACGCGGGAGCTGAGCGCGTGAGCGAAGACGCGATCGAAGCACTGGTTCGGCTGCTTGAGGACTACGGCACGCAGATCGCGAAGAACGCCGTGCGCCTCGCGAAGCATGCTGGCCGGAAGACGGTCAAAGCGGTCGATATCATGCACGTTGAGCAGAAGGAATCGCATTTCGCGCGCGTTGCCGCGCTCGCGGAGAAAGAGGCGAAGAAAGGCAAAGGCTATAAGCGGTCATCAGCCTGGTAAAACCTCCTCCTCCTCTCTTCGGATCGGGTGAAGGGTATAGATAGGATTGGAGAAGGCTTAAGTTCACGCTAGTGGTATCGCCAGATTCTAGCCATCATGCATGCCGTTTACCGTTCACGTCCGCGAACTCCTCATAGGTGATAACGCCGCGGGTAGCATTCCATGATGAAGCGTCGATGACCTGCGAATACGAGTCGCTGCGGCTGGTCCCAGTATATGTTACATTCGCGTTGAGCGTGAACGAGTTGTTAAACGAGCGATTGTGCCCGTCGTCCGTGTAGCCGGTCCCCGTATGCCGCTGCAAATATCGTGCTACCAGAACAGAACAAAACATTCAAATAGATGATAACAGTCGAGTTCGTTATATACGGCGGTGTGAATCAGGATACGCATATCAGTACCGCTCTTGGATTCATGAATGCTCATATGGCGACCAGGGTGACGCCTACCGTGACGTATCTCGACGCTACACCCCCACTTACTAACTACGGTACGTGCTCGTTTCTGCGGCCGGAAGATATACCAGAATCGGATAGAGCGTTACTCAAGCAGGCATTGCCGTGCGGGTACATCTTCATGTGGCAGACCTCCGGTCTGGATGCCTGCTGGAGCGGTGGTAATTACGGGATAGCGATTAATGGCCGGCCGTTTGACTCGATACCGTATGACGTATGGTGGTGGAACACTGCATCCGATTGGGGCCACGAGTTGACCTCGGCAGCGGCGATCATCATACACGAATTGCACCACATACTCGAGAGCATCCTCTGTGACCTGCTCGACTACCCCATTGCAATGAGCCGCTCAGAACACACCTACGGAACCACCGTTCCGCACATGGATCACATGTCAGACTTTGATTTCACTGACCAATACGAATGGTCCGCATGGGCATACCAGCAGATCAGCCCCGAACTGTGCATGGCCATCGAGTCGTTCTGCGGCTCTATCCCGTTGCCAGTATAGGCGATATCAAAAGGAGTCAAATATAGGTGGAACATTTGGATAACTCAGGTTGGCAACATGTGGGGTGTTGAGGCAGCCTTCCGAATTTCACCGGCCAATACGCCAATTGCTGTGCGAGATAGTAGAAAGAAGCCGCTTGAATGAATGGGTGACGCTCTTCGGATAAGACAAAGAAGCTAGTGCCGATCCGATCATGCAAAGCACCGGTAAGCTCATCGTTTTATAGCCCTGCGTTCTACTACCTATGTAGTGCTATGGCGAAAACATGTGTGGTGGTCTCGCATGATCTCATTTACAGCCATCTGAAAGAGCCCCGTATCAAAGCGGTCTTCAACTTCCTGGAGCGTGATGTGGAGCTGCAGACCTACCTGCGAATGGGGAATATCATGGCGGTCAGAAGGCTGCACTATAATGATCACGGCCCCACACACTCCAGAATAGTCTCAGGTAGCGCCCTAGAGATCTTCAAGATCTTGAGCAAGACGATAACGCCCACCAGCATTGAGGAGGGCTTATATTCTGCAGAAGATGCCCTGCTCGTTGTGCTCTGCGGGGCATACCTGCATGATATCGGCAATGCGATCCATCGAACTGCACATCACATCCACGGCTACTATATTGCAATCCCGATCATCGATCGGATGCTCGCCCAGATCTACCCGGATGATCAGGAGCGGTGGGTGAGATTGAAGGCGGGAATCCTGCACTGCATCTTCGCCCATGATGAGGAGGTGCGATGCCTTACGATGGAGGCGGGCACAGTAACCGTGGCTGATGGGACAGATATGGCGGAGGGGAGAGCCCGAATACCCTACCGGACCGGTAAGGTGGATATTCACTCCCTGTCCGCACTCGCAATCAGAAAGGTGGAACTCGCGGAGGGTGAGCGCAGGCCCGTGCGAATCGTGGTGCAGATGGACAATCCCGCGGGCGTCTTCCAGATCGAAGAGGTCTTGGAGCGGAAAATCGCATCCTCTGACCTTGATAACTGGATCGAGGTTGTTGCCTTGGAACGGGATAAAGAACTGAAGACTATAACAGTCGACGCTGAGCTAAAAGGGCTGCGAGGATAACTTCTGGCGGCCAGTAAAGCCCACGGTATCCGCTGCACTCCCGCTTTAAACCGAATGGAAGTAATATGAACTACCCATTCCAAAAAGTACCCGTAAAACACCAAAAAACCAAGCGTTTCACTCACTGCAGCCTGATTGCTGGTATCCAGCCCGCATGCCGCTTGCCGTTTACGTCCACAAACTCCTCGCAGGTGATCGTCCCGCCGGTTGCGTTCCACGATGGCGCATGGATGATCTGCGGGTACGAGCCCGTTTGTATCGTGTAGGTATACGTCTCGTTCGCATAGAGCGTGAATGAGCTGTTAAACGAGAGGTTGTGCCAGTCACCGGTATAGCCGGCCCACATTGCCGTTACATTCCACCCTGTGTTGTTCCAGATTTTTACGTATTCGGTGTGCCCGCCCGTGCCAGGGCAGGGATAGGTAAAGAGCTTCCTTATGGAGAGATCATAAAAAGGCGTGATGGTGCCGTTGTGCATGCCGGGGATGGAGGGATATGTGCCCTTGCCCGTATCGAAGATCGCAAAAAAGGGCACGATCAGCGGCATCCAATCGCCACCGTTTTTTATACCACCGGAAGCATTGTAGGGTAGCATGGTATTGCCAAGACCGTCACTGTTAGTGTCTTTGCCGGTGTAATCGCTCCAGTAATTGCCGCCGAGCCAGGTACCACCGAGTATGTTCGTTCCTTGAGTCGGCGTTATGTTCCAGATGTTAATACCTGTATCATAAGCGTTTACATCGTTCTCGAAGATATTGTTGTATATACAGTTGTGGCTTGAATTAAGCCACAGATAAATGCCACAATAATTGCTCGTTACGATATTGCCGCCAACAGTAACATTGTCTGATTCCAAGATTTCAATGCCATAATTGTTATTATATATCTCATTGCCATAACAGTTGATGCTGCTGCTACTGCTAGAATTTCTGAGTATTATACCATCGCCATTATCGTATATCTTATTGCCCGATATGATGTCATCGCTGGTTCCAAATAACCAGAGATAAATGCCTATCCTGCTGTTATTATAAATTAAATTGTCGCTTACGGTGATATTAGTGACAGCCATTATAGAAATGCCATCGACATTGTTTTTGTACACATGATTACCGGAAATTGTGGTGTTGTCGCAATCAGACCGAAGATTAATACCCGTCAGGGTATTTTCATAGACCGTATTATTAACGATGCGGTTATCATCACATCTAACTAAGAGGGAAAGGCCAACCTGGTTATGGTAAAGATCATTACCTGAGATCAGATTATCATAACTCGTTACGAGTTCAAAACCACACAATGTGTTGTTACAGCCGATATTGTCTCTCAGTATATTGTGGTCCGCAGATTCAAGGGAAAACCCATGGGAGTTGCCCGATGCGGTATTGTTGGTGATGGTGCAGTGCTCCACGCCGGGCCCGAGACGCAATCCAGATGCGTCGTTTCCGGTTGCTTCAGTCAGCGTGAATCCGCTGATATTCACCCATTCTGCGGCTACCGTGAAGACATGCTCGGTTGAATTGGCCGCCTGGACGATGCAATTCTCAGAACCATTCTCTGAGCGAATAGTTAGATGAGCCACGTCTATATACACGTTCTCGGTATATTCCCCGTCACGCACAATGATCATATCGTCAGAAGAAGCGTTATCGACCGCTTGCTGGATTGTTGGATACTGGTCAGGCACGTACATGGTTTCTCGTGCCAATTTAATCAACCACACATCTCCTGAGCGCTCTCCAAAAGAATGGGTATAGCCCGCAACGATGTAGCCACCATCGGTCGTCTGCTGCACAGCGTGTCCCCCGTCATCAAAACCCCCTCCAAGCGTCATATTCCAGACTTCCGTGCCATTTGCCGCTGTTTTGAGCAACCACAGATCACCAGAGCCTGCACCGAAAGATTTGGTAGAGCCCGCAATGATGTAGCCGCCACCAATCGTCTGCTGCACTGAATACCCTGTATCATCAGAAAATCCGCCAAGGGTACTGTTCCACTCCGCCGTGCCATTAGCCGCTACTTTGAGCAACCAGACATCCCCTGAGCTCGCGCTAAACGATTTGGTGGAGCCCGCAACGATGTAGCCGCCATCGTTCGTCTGCTGTACTGAGTACCCTACATCATCAGAAGACCCGCCAAAGGTCCTGTTCCAGAGTTCCGTGCCATTAGCCGCTACTTTGAGCAACCAGACATCCCCCGAACTCGCGCTAAACGATTTGGTGGAGCCCGCAACGATGTAGCTGCCATCGGTTGTCTGCTGTACTGAGTGCCCCACATCATCAGAAGACCCGCCAAAGGTGCGGTTCCATTCCTCCAAGCCATTTGCCGCTGTCTTGATCAACCACACATCATCATCATCCGTGCCCGCACTAAACGAAGCGGTAGAGCCCGCAACGATGTAGCCGCCATCGGACGTTTGCTGCACGGAGTAGCCGTAATCATTTAAAGCCCCGCCAAAGGTGCGTTTCCAGTCCGCCGACCCATTTGCCGCTGTCTTGATCAACCACACATCATTCGGGCCCGCCTCATACGTATGGGTAGAGCCCGCGACAATGTAACCGCCGTCAATCGTCTGCTGAACGGAGTAGCCGGAATCATACCAAGGCCCGCCAAACGTACGGCTCCAGTCCTTCGTGCCATTAGCCGCTGTTTTGATCAACCACGCATCCGGCGCGTCAATACCAAAAGACTGGGTATAGCCGGTAATGATGTAGCCACCATCGGTCGTCTGCTGAACGGCATAGCCGTAATCATAATTTGAACCGCCATACGTCAAGTTCCATTCCTCTTCAGGTGCTTCTGCACCAGTAACGCTTCCAGCACTTACACCGACAAACACCCCCAGGAGTACCGCGAATAGCAACACCGTTGCTTCATATTTCATAGAGGCATGGTTGGTCCGCTGCCAGATATAAGCATTTCGCTTTCGGCCGTGCACGCGCAGGTCACGATCGTAGGGAAGCAAACGTCAGCACCGCCTACCCAAACAAGCAGATGGTATGAACGTAGAAGAAAACGGTAGCAGGACTAACGTCGTACCGACGAACCTGCCATAAGAGGGCGCCATCGAATTGAATGGTGTGCCCGCACAAAAAGCGATCAGAATTCGAAAGGGTGTGTGCGGGGGGCAATAAAAAGGGAAGAACAAACACGGCGTGTTTATCTCCCCCCAACTCCAGCTGTTCCTGGGAAGCGTTAGGCGTTCTTTTTGGTTATATGAATGCCTCTTCGTCTACGCCAAGCCAGCAATCCTCAAAGTCCATGCGCTTTTTCTGCCGCTGCCCCTTCTTCAGAATGCGCAGCAGCTCTTCTTCATCTTCGCTGAACATTTCTGCTTTCCGTTTCATCGTCCTTACACCTCCTAGATCCATAAGTTAGTGTAGTGAGCCTATATAAATACTCACGAGCTGTTCATGCTCATGGTGGTAGTTCAAGGAGACCTTCTGGGCTGTTGGAATGGCGCGAGCAGCCCAATTGAGTGGTTTCAATATCAGCACGTTACCAGTCTTCCTGGATGCTCTGCAGATAGACGAAACGCTCGCCGGCAAGCGCCGCCAGAAGTGTAGCAAAGAAGATGAAGAATATGAAGATCAGCGCCGCGTCACCGCATATTCGGGCCTCATGCTTCACGGCTCTCCCGACGGGCGTTTTTATCTGCTCGTGGACTCGAGCAGCAATTCCAGATATGACCGCCTTTCGTTCCTGAACAACGTGAGTTCGTTCAGTAACGCAAGCGCACCATCGCGCGCCTTCTCGATATCCGTGCCGCGCGCCTCCACCTCCACGAACGTGCCCAATCCCGCAACGTCGTCCAGACAAATGGTATATTCGCCGAGTTGGTATTCCCGCCTGAGCTTCCTGACCGCAGCTATCGGCGTGAAACCCAACCGCTCGAGTAACCGCATGGCCGCTGCGGCATTACCAACAGCAACCTCGATCTCTTCCCGTGTCTTGCTCAACCTATCCATCTTCCGACCCTTGTAGGTCATGAACGCGCGGTCGTCCACGATCCGTATGCGAAGCGCTTCGTCAGTCAGCGCGAAATCGCGCTGCGGATGAGTGAAGTATCTATCCGTTTGGTGCATCGAACCGGTGAAGACCGCGCCCAGCTGCTGCAGGCGCGTCTCTATCGCCGCGAGATCATCAGCATAGACCTTCACCTCTATCTCCAGGTCCATCTGTCCCGCTCCTTTATCCGCGCTTTTTTCTTCTTCAGCCAGTCGTTTTCCGCTTATCCAGTTCATAGTGCAGTATGGTAATGCAGTGCGAGGCAAGATACGATATCGGGCCGAGTGAGATCTTCTCGTGCGCAAAGCGCTCCACGAACGCTTCCTCGATCGGCGGCAGGCCGAACTGATCACCGAGGATGAATGCAGCATCCGCGCTCAGCGCTCTGATGCCGAGCTCGTTTCCTCCCTCATGCAATATGTAAAAGAACGTTCCGTCAGCCGCAAGCTCCTCGATCAACTCCTGAAATCCGATAAAATGCACGCGTATTCCGGGATTCTGCCGTGTGCCCGCTACTGCTTTCTGTATCCATGCCGCGATGTTCCGCTCGTCGGGCGAGACACCGCGCAGCCGCTCACCAGTGAAGGTGATGACCACCGGGGGGTGAGGCCCACCGCAGGCGACGATATGGATGCAGGTATCCCGGCGTAACGCGTGGCTGAGCCAGAGCGCATTCCCGACGCAGCGCGCCACGAGATCCATACGGCCACCGCTGCCCGGGAGATCATTCAGTGAGAAATCCGGGCTTGTTGCTGCCTTTGCCGCGTATAGAATAAACTGTCTCATCGCCATTTTGCAGTTAGTACAACGTGCAGTACCAAAACGAGATCAGTCATGAGCACGATCAACGAGATCACGAGCAACTGCCTGTGCACGCTCCACGATCTCAGCTTCGCCCTCCACGGTTCGACCTTCCATCAACACACGGCCATCGCAGATCACCGTGTCCACACAGCAGCCATGCGCAGCGTACACGATATTTGAGATCAACTGGTGGTTCGGCACGAGGGCGATCTGTCGCAAATCGAGCAGGGCTATATCTGCCAGCTTGCCCACCGCAATCGCGCCCGCATTCACTCTGAACACGATGGCGGCGTTCCGTGTGGCGAGCCTGAAAGCTTCCTCTGCTGACATGAGTGTTGGATCGCCGGAGAACGCTTTGTGTACCAGCGACGCGATCTTCATCTCCTCGAAAAGGTCCAGATTATTATTGGACGCGCAGCCATCTGTCCCCAGTGCAATATTACCGTACAGGCCCGCCGCTTTCAGCTCGGCGAAGCGGAGTGTTCCTGATGCCAGCTTCATATTCGAGACCGGATTGTGCACCAGTTTCACGTCATGCTGCTTCATGAGCGCCATCTCCTTGTTATTGAGATGGACGGCATGGCATGCTATGGTTCGTGGGCTCAGGAACCCGATCTTATTGAGGAATTCCATGGGCCGCATGCCGTACCGCTCGTGACACTCTTCCACCTCACGCTCTGTCTCTGAGAGATGGATATGAACAAGAACGTCGTGCTGCTCGGAGAAATCGCGCGCCCAGCAGAGGCTCTCCTCCGAAACTGTGTAGAGTGCGTGCGGGCCCAGCGCGAACATGATACGATCAGAGCGGCTCGTCCAATCGCGAAACAGCGCTTCGTTACGCGCGATCTGCTCCCGTGCCTTCGCCTCATCAAAGCCGTCAATAAAGACGGCAGAAAGCATCCCCCGTATGCCGCTTTCCGCGACCGCCCGAGCACTGCCCGCCCAGTACCAGTACATATCGTTGAAGAAGGTGGTGCCCGATTTGATCATCTCCAGACAGGCGAGCTTCGTGCCCCAGTACACGTCCTCCTCCGTCATTTTCGCCTCCAGCGGCCAGATCTTCGTCGTTAACCACGCGTGCAGCGGCATATCGTCCGCATAGCCGCGGAGCAGGGTCATTGCCGCGTGCGTATGCCCGTTGAAGAGCCCGGGGATCGCCGCTTTATGACGACCATCAATCACCACCTCCGCGTCCCCTCCTGCCGCCGCTCTGCCACGTCCAGCCTCCGTGATCGCGGCTATCTCGTTACCATCAACGTAAATATCACGTTCCTTACCGCCTACCAGGACGTGCTCTATCAGGATTGACATGATACGTTACTTACAGGTGCACGCTCATCGAAGAGCCTAGCAGCATCGCTATCAGCCCGCCCGAGAGCGTAGCCAGGATATTCACGTGATGCTTGTTCAATCTGAGCGGATTACGATCCTCGACCGTAGCGCCGAGAACACTGTCAATCAGGCAGCCTGAAAACCCTGCAATGAGGCAAATGATAAAGAACACTGCACCGATATACGTTACGGCGTGCGCGCCAAGGAACAGAAGAGAGACAAGCGCGATAAGACCAGCGCCGAGCGCGGCAGCGGCAAAACCGGGCAAACTCACGCCACCATTCGTGCCTACCGGCACGTGCTTCAAAGTCGTTATCAATCTCGGTGTCCCGTCTGCCTGCCCGATCTCTGTTGAGAAGGTGTCTGCAGTTGCAGTCGCAACGGAGCCGGAGAAGCCGAGCAGAAACAGCGTGTGCAGATGCTCGCTGGAGATTGCGAAGAGCATCGCAAAGATCAGCGGCGATAAGCCGTTGCCCAGCACGTTCTGAATGTCCCGCATGCCCCGGTGAGCTTCAGCGACCCCGAGCTTGAATTTCTTATCATATTTGTAACGCGTCACGAGGTTCCCGAAGAGGAAGAACGCGAGCAGTGTGAGCAAACCGATATAGCCGTAATCAAGCCCGAGCAAAAGCAGAATGAGCAGACCCAGACCTAGCGTGCCGAGCAGCGCCGAGGCGTTTATTTTACGCTTCTGGTAAACGAAAAAGACCAGCAAGAACGCTATGGATACCGTAATCACCGATAACACAAGCTGCGTACTCACTGCCATCACATCAAGAGAGTGATCTTTGCAGGAAATAAAACCCGGCGCTATCGTGCTACCTGCTTAATGGCTACACCCCCTCAAAAAAGATCTTTCCCAGCATGATGAAGCTTATGATGCTCTCGATAGCCTCGCGCGTACACGAACGGGATCTGAAAATCCCTGATAGTCTTACGCACTTACAAACCCCCAAAAAGCGCCAAGCAGCATCGCTATCAGCCCGCCGGAGAGCGTGGCTAAGAAGTTCACGTGATGCTTGGTCAAGTTAAGCGGATCCCGATCCTCGACCGTAGCGGAGAGAATACTGTCGATCAGGCAGCCTAAAAGCCCCGCAACGAGGCACACCGTGAAAAAAATCGCGCCGGTGTACGTTACGGCGCGCGAGCCGAGAAAGAGGAGCGAGACAAGCGCGATCAGGACAGAGCCGATTGCGGCAGCACCAAAACCCGGGAGACTCACGCCGCCATTCGTGCCCGCAGGTACGCGCTTCAGGGTCGTTATCAATCTTGGTGTTCCATGTCCTTGCCCGATCTCTGTTGAGAAGGTGTCTGCGGTTGCAGTCGCCACAGCGCCCGAGAAGCCGAGCAGGAACAGTATCTCCAGATGCTCGCTGGAGATCGCGAAGAGCATCGCAAAGATCAGTGGTGATAGGCCGTTGCCCACCACGTTCTGAATGTCCCGCCGGCCCTGGTGAGCTTCGGCGATTCCAAGCCTGAATTTCTTGTCGTATTTGTAGCACGTCACGAGGTTTCCAAAGATGAAGAACGTGAGTAGCGTGAGCAGACCGATGTAGCCGTAATCAAGCCCAAATAGAAGCAGAATGAGCACGCCCAGACATAGCGTGCCAACCAGCGCCGAGGTGCTTATTTTCTGCTTCTGGTATACGAAAAAGACGAGTAAGAACGCTACGAATACGGTAATCACCGATAACACAAGCTGCGTACTGACTGTCATCAGTTGATCGTACGTGATCTTTGCAGGAAATAAAACCCGGCGCTATTGTGCTATCTGCTTATCAACTACGCCCTCAGGAATGATCTTCTCTATCACGTTGAAGCTCTTGATCTTCTCGATGAACTTCTTCTTCATTTTGCCCACGAGCGCATGCTCGAGCACGTTCTCGATCGTAACGACCGGGATGATCTTGATCTTATTCTTGTACCGCTCCTCGATAAGCACGTCATTGAGGTTCGACTGCGGGATGAGCACCTCTTTCACGCCGGCCTGCGCGGCCGCCTCGATCTTCGGTGTGATCCCACCGACGGGCAGCACATCGCCACGTACCGAGAGCGAGCCGGTCATCGCCACGCTCTGGTCTACCGGAATATTCTCCAATGATGAGATAACTGCAGTAGCGACGGAGATACTGGCTGAATCACCCTCGACACCCTCGTGCGTGCCCACGAACTGGATATGAATATCCTTGCTGGAGATATCCTTCCCGGTGAATTTCTTGATCACTGCGGAGACGTTCTGCACGGCCTCTTGCGCGATCTCCTGCAGCCGCCCGGTGGCGATTACCCGGCCTTCCTCACGCGATTGCGCATGTGTCACTTCAGCGATTATCGGCAGCATCACACCGGAATCTCCGACGACTGCAAGCCCGTTCACCCGGCCAATCTCGAATCCTTCGGTTTTGAACAGCTTATAGTCCTTCTTGTGCTCGAGGTATTCGTCGGCTACCTGCTGCTCTACAGATCTCGCCATCGCCTTCGCCTGGATGACGTGCTCACCGGTTGTGTAGGTCGCACCCTCCGCGCGTGCGATGTCACCCGCGACGCGCACTAAACCGCCCAGGTCGCGTAAGATGAGTGTGAGATGCCCTTTTCGGCCCGACCGCCGCCGCGCCTCGTGCACGATCTCCTCCACACCGCTCCGATCGAAGTGGGGGATCTTCATATCCTTCCGCACCTCTTGGGCAACGAACCTAATGATTTTCTGACGGTTCGCCGGCGTGTCGTCCATTGAGTCCTTCATGTAAATCTCATAGCCGTACCCTTTGATTCGCGACCGTAGCGCAGGGTGCATACCGGCCATGGCGTCGAGATTACCCGCAGCAACCATCACGAAATCACAGGGTACTGGATCGGTCTTCACCATCGCACCGGCGCTCCGCTCTGACTGCCCGGTAATCGGGTATTCTTTCTCCTGCATGGCCGTGAGCAAGTTCTGTTGCGCCTCTATTCGTAGCGTGTTAATCTCGTCAATGAAGAGCACGCCTTTGTGCGCCTTGTGGATCGAGCCGGCCTCGACACGATCGTGCGCGGGTGTCTCTAATCCACCGGACTGGTACGGGTCATGCCGCACATCACCGAGCAGTGCGCCCGAATGTGCACCGGTGGCATCAATAAACGGCGCGTTTTCCCGCCCTTCGTTGCTGACCAGTAACTTGGGCATCATTGCCTCTTCCTTCGGCATCATCCACCTGAAGACCAGCATGACGACCGCGGCGGCGATGATCGACCAGAAGATGTACTCGAATTTACCCGTCTGGAGCGAATAGACCAGCCCCATCGCCATGATCAGGAAGAAGGTGAACATGAAGAAGGCGTTACGGATTTGAATACGTTTCCGCACTTCCTGGCGCTGCGCATCCACGATCTCCTTACCTTTACCGCGCGGCACGACCCTGATCTTGGGATTGTTCTTATCATCAGCATTGGGATACGCAAGGATATCCTGAAGCTCTTCCTTGGGCAGCAGCTCTGCCATGCTGCTCGCGAGCATCGACTTGCCCGTGCCCGGCGTGCCGATGAGCATCACGTGTCGGCGCTGCTGCGCGGCTTTCTTGATCACTTCCACACCGTGCTCCTGACCGATAACCTGATCAATGAGCAACTTCGGCACTTCAATATCTTCCGTCGTCTTGAACGCGACGCCGGCCAGCAGGTCGTCGTCCATACCGCTCTCCTCGACGGGTTCTTTTCTTACTGCACTCATGATAGATGACCGCTTGATAACTCTCCTTTGCTCGCTTATAGTTGGACGTGCTAAGATAAATAACCTTTACTCGCTTCGCGCGCGCCTAAGAAAAAGCGGCTGCGGTCAGTCAGAGAGGTGCTCTGCTACCAGCGGGTACACGCCGTTCTCGTCGTGGACCTCTTTGCCATGCAACGGTGGGTTGAAGACGCAGGCTAGCTTCAGCGGCGTCTTCGCCCGCAAGATATGCCTATCGTGCTGGTCAAGGACGTACAAGGTGCCCGGCTTGATGGGATAGATCTTGCTGTCCTCGACCGTTTCCACCTCGCCTTCGCCCTCGATGCAATACACCGATTCCAGGTGGTTCTGATACCAGATGGGGGTCTCGGTGCCAGCATAGATGGTGGTGATATGGAAGGAGAAGCCCAGGTTGTCATCCCGCAACAACAACCGGACACTCTCCCAGTTCACGGTTGCCACACGCCGCTCGCTTTGTTCCGCATCCTGAAACGTTCTCAGGATCATGTTATCGCCTCTATCGTGAGCTCCTGCTCGCTCGAGGCTCTACTGGCTGCGAGTCCCAGCTCCTCGCGCACGCTCGCATCGAGGATATGCAAGCCCTGTATCAGGTGCTCATCGGAAATGGTCAGCGGCATGAGACACTTGATCACGTGCCCTTCTGAGCCCGAGGTCTCGATGACCAAGCCCTTCTCAAATGCGCGCGTGGTGATCGCAGAGGCCAGTTCACCACTTCCGCAATCCAGGGCCTGCACCATGCCGCGACCACGCGCAGACAGAATGCCCTCTGAATCTTCCTGAACCAGCCGGTCCAAATGAGCCCTGATGATCGCGCCTTTACGCTTCACATCCTGAGCAAAGCTCTCGTCACGCCAGTAGTGCTCCAGGGTGGCCGTGGCGGTGATGAAGGCGAGATTGTTGCCACGGAAGGTGCCATTGTGCTCGCCGGGCTTCCACAGATCCAGTTCTGGCTTCAGGAGCACCAATGAGAAGGGCAGGCCGTAACCGCTCAGGGACTTTGAGAGCGTAATGATGTCCGGCGAGATGCCCGCCTCTTCAAAACTGAAGAAGGTACCCGTGCGTCCGCAACCGACCTGAATGTCGTCAACGATCAGCAGGATATCATGATCGCGACAGACCTGCTCCAGGGCCCGTAGCCACTCAAAACTGGCCACGTTAATTCCGCCCTCTCCCTGTACCGTCTCGACGATCATCGCGGCTGGGAGATCCAGGCCGCTGCTCATATCGGTCAGCATCTTCTCAATGTATTCGGTCGTATCCACGCCTTCTCCCATATAACCGTCATACGGCATGAAGGCAGTGCCCTGTGGTTGTATCCCGCAGCCGTCGCGGAAATGGCTGTTGCCCGTTGCGGCAACAGAGCCCAGGGTCACGCCATGGAAGCCGTTGGTAAACGAAACGATGGTTTGTCGTTCTGTTACCTTACGAGCGATCTTCAGAGCTGCCTCTACAGCATTGGTGCCGGTAGGTCCGGTAAACTGCAGTTTGTAGCTCATCTGCCGTGGGCGCAGAATCAGCGCCTCAAACGTCTCTACAAAGCTTCGTTTCGCCTTCGTGAACATGTCGAGGCCGTGTACAATGCCGTCCGCCGCCATATAGCGCAGGAGCTCATTCTTCAGGACCTGGTTGTTATGCCCGTAATTGAGCGATCCCGCGCCGGCGAGGAAGTCGATGTACTCGTTTCCGTCCTCATCTTCGAGGATAGCTCCGCGTGCCCGGTTGAAGACCACCGGAAAGTCACGGCAGTAACTGCGAACGTTAGATTCAAGACGTTCAATCGTACTACTACTACTATTATTATTCATCTTCTTATTTCACCTCCTTATTATCTATGTTAAATGGTCCGATACGGACCAGATATTCTGCTTCATGTGCTTCAGACCCAAAGACCTCTTGCGAGAAGCAGACCGATTCCTTGCAGGGTGCATCGAGATCCTGAGCTAAGGACTGAAAGAGCAGTCGTGAAGCCCCATTTGACGGGGTGACCGTCGTTTCCAGGAATCGAATGTCACTGTTCTCTGGTCGGTGCAAAAGCTCGTGCAACATCCGTTTACCGAGCCCGCGTCTCCGGTTCTGACTATCGACCGCAACCTGCCAGACAAAAAAGACGTTGTCACTGAGTGGTGGACGGAATCCGGATATGAACCCAATGATCTCGTTGTGCTCCTCGGCAACCACACAGGTCCGGAAAAAATACCGGCACAATACGAGATAGCAGTAGCGCGAATTCACGTCCAGCGGTGCTGAGTTTTTGACCAGGGCATGGATTTTCGCGCCATCCCTTATCCGTGGTGCACGAAAGACCGGTAAATGTGGCTCAGGCGAACCAGAATCGTCTTCCGTTACGTTACTGGCTGCCATTGACTGTACCCTCCTGTTTTAGTACTCGCATAGATCGGTTGTCTGCCGTAGTGAGTCCCTAACTCCCGCAACATGATGCGTATCTGTTTCAACGTGTAGTCCACGCCGAACTCGCGAAGTATGAGCTCTCGTACCTCGCGGGTCGTCCAGAGCTCTTTCTGAGCGACCAGCGATTTGAGCTGCTCCTTCTGCTCGGGCGTCAGCTTCGATGGTCGGCCACCTGCATAGCGGGGGAAGAGCCCGTCATATCCCGACTCGTTCCAGCGCCGCTGCCAGTCATAGCCCACACATTTCGCCACACCCACACGCCGTGCGGCCTCATCCACACTCACCCCATCGTACCGATACTTGATGAAGCGGAGTCGATTCAGGAGCTTCGTCTGACGTTCCAACTCTCTAATTCGTCTCGATAATTCCCCGTAACTGAGTGATCGCTGAATGGGGATCTGCTCTGGTTTCGGCATGTTTCTTACTAAGAACTAGTAAGTATTAAAAGTTTTGTTTCCGTGTTCCCTGCATACCTCACCGGTGCGCTACCGTATAAAACTCACGGAGATCGGCTAAAATCCGATTCTGAGCGGCTAGAGGGCTAGGAAACGCACGTGAGTGTAACGTACCCTTCACGCACCCATCTCAAAGACGTCGTGTATCGCCTGTGCGGCCCGATGCGCTTCGTCCTTCTTCACCACGAGCGAGATATTGAACTCAGAACTACCCTGGGAGATCATAATCACGCTGATCCCTTCGCTCCCCAGCGCAGCGAAGACTTTGCCGGCAACGCCCGGGATGCCTACCATTCCAGCCCCGACCACGCCCATCGTACTGACGTCGCTGTTCACCGTGCAATCGCGAATGACCGTGCCTTCAGCATTGATGCCGCGTATCGCGCCCATGGCGCGATCGAGCTGCGCGGTGCCGACAACGAGCGATATAGTCATCTCAGAGGAGCCCTGGCTGATCATGATGATATCAATGTTCTTTGTGGCCAGTGCGGAGAATACGCGCGCGGCCACGTCCGAGATGCTGCGCACGCCGGTGCCCGTTACGTTGATGATCGAGGTATTCTCGATGAGTGTGATCGCCTTCGCGACCTTCTGCGTCTGCTCAGCCGCGTTGCTGATGAGGGTGCCTGCGTCTTCTGGCTTGAACAGGTTCTTCACCCGGATGGGTATTTTCTTCGCCATCACCGGCTCAATCGCCCGCGGATGAAGTACTGAAGCGCCAAAATACGACAATTCCATCGCCTCGTGATACGAGATGTACGGCAATTTGCGCGCATGCGCGATGATCTTGGGGTCAGCACTCATGATGCCCTCCGTCTCCTTCCAGAGCCAGATCTCGTCCGCATCGATCGCCGCGCCGATTATGGTTGCCGTGTAGTCCGAGCCGCCCCGGCCGAGCGTGGTGACAATCCCGCGCTGGTTCTCACCCATGAAACCCGCCACCACCGGTACCGCAATTTTCAGAAGTGGGGTTATCCGCTGCCGTATCTCCTCCAGGGCATTCTCCAGCAACTGCGCGTTTCCGAAGTCATCGTTCGTGAGAATGCCCGCTTCACCACCGGTCAGATGGACGGCAGGCAAGCCGAGAGAGCGGAGCGTGCCGGCTAATATGGGCGCGGCCAAACGTTCGCCGAAGGAGCCGATGAAATCCAGGGATCGCGGCGTCAGTTCGCCCAGCAAGCATATCCCGCTGAGGGCCTTCTCCATCTCCGCCAGTCGTTCTCGGAGTTCAATCTTTACCGTTTCCAGCTCTAAGTCACTCGCGATCGCGTCAGAGGCCGCCTGCTCGTGCTTCATGCGTAGCGCGTCCACGAACTCCTTGACCCGATCCATGTTCCCTTCCGCTGCTATCAGTTGGACATTGTCCAGGAGCATATCAGTCACTCCTGAGAGCGCAGAGGTCACCGCAACGATCTCCGGTGCTTCTGCCTGCGTACCGGTGTTCGTCTCCTTGAAGTACTTGATCAAGTTCGCGACCATACGTATCTTCTCACCATTCGCCACCGCTTTCCCGCCAAACTTCATGACCACGCGCATCGTCTCATCACGCTCCTCTCGCCTTTTTCTCGCTCGTTGTTCGCGTCATTTCTACTACAGTCCACTCACGAAAATATTTATAATCGGGATGTTTACAGTTTTACATACTAGTTGGTAAACGATTCTTTATCAACGAATGAATGGCGAGGTAAGCATATAAAAATGGCAGGACAATTAGGTGGAATCCCTGTGTTAGTTTTGAAGGAAGGGAGTGAGCGGGCACGAGGCAGAGATGCGCAGAGCACGAACATCAATGCGGCGAAGGCGGTTGCTGCTGCGGTTCGTACCACGTTGGGGCCAAAGGGAATGGATAAAATGCTGGTCGACTCCCTTGGTGACGTGGTTATCACAAACGACGGTGTGACGATCCTTAAAGAGATGGATATTGAAAGCCCGGCGGCGAAGATGATGGTCGAGGTCGCAAAGACCGTGGATGACGTCGCTGGTGATGGCACGACGACCTCGGTGGTGCTCGGGGGCGAGCTACTGAAGAAGGCGGAAGATCTCCTGGAGCAGGAATTGCATCCCGCAGTAATTGCGCTGGGCTACCGGCTTGCGGTAGAGCAGGCGCGAAAGGTGCTCAAAGAGATCGCACGAGATATAGATATAGAAGACGACAAAGAGCTAAGGAAACTGGCCCAGACCGCCATTACGGGTAAATCCGCAGAGGCATCACGCGACTTCCTCGCTGATATCGCGATCAAGGCGATCAAAGCGATAGCAGAGAAGACCTCCAAGGGCAAGTACGTGGTTGATGTGGACAATATCAACGTGGAGAAAAAGGTCGGCGGCAGGATGAGTGAGACCGAGCTGGTACAGGGCATCGCACTGGACAAGGAGATCGTGCATCCCGGCATGCCGCGGAAGCTCAAGAACGCGAAGATCGCACTGATCAATGCCTCGCTGGAGGTAAAGAAGACCGAGACGAGCGCAGAGGTGCGGATTCGGAGCTCGGATCAGCTCAAGAGCTTCCTGGCAGAAGAGGAGCGGATGATGAGGCGGATCGCGGATCTCATCAAGGCGAGTGGTGCGAACGTGGTGGTCTGTCAGAAGGGCATAGACGACCTTGTGCAGCATTATCTGGCGAAAGATGGCATTATTGCGGTGCGACGCGCGAAGAAGAGCGATATGGAGAAACTGGAGAAGGCCACCGGTGGCGCGATCGTGAGCACGGTTGAGGATCTGACGAAGAACGATCTGGGCCATGCGGGCATGGTAGAGGAGCGGAAGATCTCGGGCGACAAGATGCTCTTCATCGAGCAGTGCAAGAATCCGCATGCGGTCTCCATCGTGATCCGTGGCGGTACCGAGCATGTAGTGGATGAAGTGGAGCGCTCGTTGCACGATACGCTTCGGGTCGTTGGGAGCATTATCGAGGATGGCCAGGCGGTTGCGGGCGGTGGCGCGGTCGAGACCGAGTTAGCACTGAAGATCAGGGAGTACAGCGCGTCACTGAAGGGCCGGGAGCAGTTGGCGGTGGAAAAGTTCGCGGAAGCAATGGAGATCATACCACGCACCCTGGCGGAGAATTCCGGGCTCGATCCCATCGACAAGTTGGTGGCGTTGAAGGCTGCGCACGAGCGAGGCGAGCTCTATGCGGGCCTGGACGTCTATACCGGCAAGATCATCAATATGTGGAAGAACAACGTGATTGAGCCCTTGCGGACCAAGCGGCAGTCGGTCGAATCGGCGGCCGACGCGGCGATCATGATCCTCAAGATCGATGACGTGATCGCCTCGAGACGCGAGGCGCCTATGCCACCACCAGGAGCAGGCGGCGGTATGCCACCCGGTGGCATGCCCATGTACTGAGCAAACGTCTGAGTCACCGATATGGGATCCATACTCAGGGACGGATGAGATGAGCCCTGAGTTCCTTTTTTCTTTTCTTCTTTTTCCTTAGTATGGTAGTGCGAGCCTTCATTTGCGCGCATCATATCTCTATAGGCTAGCGAATACATGGTCAAGCGAGCAGACCTCGAGCATGACCGGTTTTATAAAGCGGCGAAGGCCGAGGGCTATCGCTCTCGATCAGCCTTCAAGCTGCTACAGCTCAGCCGGAAATTTCGGCTCATCAAGAGGGGCGATGCGGTCATTGATCTGGGTGCCGCACCCGGCGGATGGTCGCAGGTGGCACGCGCATTGTTGGGCGAGACCGGCGTGGTGATCAGTGTGGATTTGCAGTCTATTGCACCATTAGAGGGCATTGTCGTACTCAGGGCGGACATAACGCGAGAAGAGACGGTAACGGCGATTAAAGCCATACTCTTAGAGCTGGGTAGAGACGCGGCCGACGCCGTTATTTCTGACGCCGCGCCGCAGCTCACCGGGAATAAGGATCTGGATCAGTATCGCTCGTTTGAGCTGAGTGCAGCGGCGCTCACCGTCGCTGCAGCGGTGTTAAAACCCGGTGGACATTTCGTCACAAAGATCTTCCAGAGTGAGTACTACCCCCAATTCTACCTGAGCGTGAAAAAACGGTTCAGGCAGATAAGAGCGTACGCGCCCGAAGCCTCCCGCAAACGGAGTGCGGAGGTGTATGTGGTGGGGCAGGGGTATCTGGGGTAATGGAAACGTTTGCGACCATTTATCTACGTAAACAGCATTACACTGCAAGGAAGAGGAGGACGCGATGAAAAACCGCCACGAGAGCGCCAAGCACCCACTGAGCAGCGGGATTCCCTGCACGAGCCATAGCTGCATACAGTGTTGTCTCGAAACGAGCATGCCGCTTTCATCAACCGACATCACGAGGATCGTGAAGCTCGGCTATAAGCTCAGCGATTTTGTAACGACGCTGGCAGATGGTACACAGCAACTCAGAAACGTCTCAGGGCAATGCGTTTTTCTCTCAGAAGCGGGCTGCGCGGTATATCCGCATAGGCCAGCGGGCTGCCAGTTGTACCCGTTGATCTGGGATGAAGACTGCGGTCACGCGGTCAGAGATCCCCTCTGCCCTCATGCGGGCGAATTTGAAGTAACGAAGGCGGATGTAAGAAACCTGAAGAGGCTCATCGAACGTTTGAAATCACGAGCCGGGCAGTCAGGTTACTTATACCACCGGCCCTTTCTACCACCTATACCCTGGCGTTGCCGGTAGTGATACCGGCCAGGGCAATGGAGTAAAAAATGGTAGAGGCAAAGACTGGTGACACCGTTAAGGTGCACTACAGAGGTAAATTGGGGGACGGCACGATATTTGATAACTCGTTTGACCGCGAGCCGCTGGAATTCACCATCGGCGCGGGACGCTTGATCCCGGGCTTTGAGCAGGCGGTCATCGGTATGGTTCCCGACGAGTCGAAGACCATTACGATTCCGAAGGATCAGGCGTATGGCCCCTATCGGGAGGAGCTGGTTATGGAGCTGGGACGCGATAAAATCCCCGACGATATGGAGATAGAGCGCGGCCAGCAGGTGCAGGTTCGGCAGGAGGATGGCCGAGTCTTTCCGGTTATGGTCACGGAAGTCTCAGAGTCGGGCGTCACGCTGGATGCGAATCATCCGCTGGCAGGACAGGATCTTACATTTGAGCTGCTGCTCGTGGAGATCTGTTAGCTGCTTCGTTCTTATAGCCCGCAAGCAGAACGAGCATCGGCATCGATCGTGCAGTGTGGTGCAGCTCACGGCACGAACTTCCAGATCGCGAGCAGCCCGGCGAGCAGCGTGGTCAAGAGAATAGCTCGTTTCAGCTTCTCCTGATCGGCGAATCGTAAGATGTACGTCCCAGCAAGGTACGCGAGTACAAGGAACGGCAGCGCGAAGACGAGCAGTTTTAACAAATTCATGGCCACGTAGCCCCCAACCAGGAACGACGCCAGAGTGACAAAATCAACAACGAGTAAATAGGAGATCATACATCGCCTGACGAAGATCCCGTCGTAACCCTGATTCACCAATCCCAGCACGATTTGAGGGCCGTTGATCCCGGTGAGCACGCCCATCAAACCGCTCAAGAACCCGAGCGCGGCAAAAAGTGGTCGCTCACGCTCGGTTCTGAACGTTACGTTCATGAGAAAGAGGATCGAGAAGATGAGCACGGTTATCCCGATAACGAGTCCCACGAGCTGTTGCGTCACGATCCCGAAGAGGAATATACCGGTTAGTATGCCCAGGACGCCACCGAGAAATATCGGCTTCAGGGTAAAGGTGAGCTGCTCCTTCAGGGCGAAGAGCACGCCAATGGCACTCTCAAGCAGGATGACAAATACCACCACCTGCTTCGGCTCCAGCAGGAACGTGAGCAGGGGTGCGATAAGCATGGTGGAGCCAAATCCCGTGATCACGCGTACGGTAAAGCCGAAAAAGACGAGCGAGCCGATAGCGAGGTAGAACTGCAGGTCCATGGTGCGTCTCAGCGGCTGACTATACGTAAAAGCTCACCGTCCTGGCGCTCACCCTCGCAGCTGCTGCATCTTCCGCGTGCTCCGCTCGATGTAGTGCGACGCTCCAATGTCCCAGCGATTCCATAACGCGCCGTCTATGTTCCGTATCCCCGCGAGTGAGATCTCGCGCGCCTCCTCGATCGTATCACCGATCCCTACCATGCCCACCGCGCGAGAGCCGAGCGCGAAGGTATCACCGTTCTCCCGCAACTCCATCGAGCCAGGATAAACCCGCAGGTTATCGCCGTATCGTTCCCGCAACGCGTACACACCGCTCAAATCCACCCGCTTCGAGCCGGTATACGTGCGCCGATACTCGCCGTAGTCCATCGGTACCGCATAGGTCACCACCGTCGCTTTTCGCTCGCACTCGACGTTCGTGAGCGTGCCTTCGATCATACGGTAACAGAGATCCACGAAATCGTTCTTCAATACCGGCATGATGTTCATGATCTCAGGGTCGCCGGGTCGGCTATTGATCTCGAGGATCTTCGCGCCTTCGGCCGTGTGCATAAAGGCGACGTAAAACGGGATACCACGCAGTCCGTCATTGGCACTGCCGCCGCTCAGCTCATCGAAGAGCTGCTGCGCCATACGCTCCTCCGTGGCACGGTCCTGTGGTGTCAAGAACGGCAGCCAGTCATCCGCAGCTTTAAAGGAGCCCATGCCGCCCGTATTCGGACCCAGGTCGTTATCAAAGGCGCGTTTATAATCACGGGTATCAGGCAGAGCAGCGATGCGTTTACCGTCACAGAACGCCTGGAAACTTGACTCCTCACCTTCCAGCTTCTCCTCGATGAGTACCGCGCTGCCGCTCTCGTAGATGGAACGGAAATGCTCAAAGAGTAGCTCGCGCGTTCTGAAGTGGTCGCCCCAGACGCCAACACCCTTACCCGCTGCTGGCCTGTCCGGTTTGACCGCCACCGCGTCCCCGATCTCGTCCAGAAACTGCCACACCGCGTCCTTTACCTCTGGTACCGTTCCGAACGTCGCATGGTCGAAGATCTTGAAGCGCGGATTCGCCTCGGGGCAGCATTTCTCGATCAGGTATCGCTGCCCCACTTTGCTCTCCTCGAGCGCGAATTGCTGCGTGGGACAGATTATGGGCACACCGGTCTCACGCTCCACAAGATCCCGAACGCCGGCGATGATCGGCTTCTCAGGGCCACAGAGCCCGAAATCGATCGCATCCTTATGCGCGGCTACGAATTCGACGATCTTATCCGCCGCCAGGTCCGGGATGACCACGTGCTTCGCCGCACGCCCAACAGTAAACGGGTTCCGCTGCTTGTCCGCGACAAACAATCGCACGTTGTACTCAGCACTCCGGCAAAGCGCGTCGATCATCGCGGCTGCACGTGAGCCGTACGCAATCACTACAACCCCCACGGTCTCGCCTTCCACACTCATGGTTTATTTATATGGGCGCGGCTCAAAGAATAAGTACTCAACCGATCAAAGAGGATGTTACCATGAGTGGAAATACTGAAATACCGCCGCAAGTGCAAAACCTGCTTGCGCAGCTCCAGCAGCTCAGGGTTCAACTGGAAGCGTTGGGGCGGCAGAAGATGCAGGTGGAAGCGATGTTACGCGACGCTGAAAACGCTCTGGAAGAGTTAGATAAGATTTCAGATGACGCGATGATCTATAAGAACGTGGGCGAATTGATGATCAAAGCAGGCAGAGAGGAGGTAAAGGAAGAGCTCGCGGAGAAGAAAGAGACCTACAGCCTGCGCCAGAAAACGCTTGAACGGCAGGAGGAACGCGGTCAGAAGCGCTACCAGCAGTTGCAGGAGCAGTTGCAGGAGGCGTTAGGGGCCGTATCCGGGCCATCTGCTACTGCATAACATGATGGGTGGGCCGTGGCACGTACGTTATTGCTCGTTCGTGAACGAATCCCGTCCGTGCCGTGAACTCATGAAGCTGAGAAGCTGCAGGAGAGGGAGTTGAATTCGATGGAAATTCCACTTGAGAAAATCCGTGCGAATGTGTGGGAAGTTCCGCAGTCGTTTAAGGCTTATATGCGTACGCCTGCGCGCATTTACGCTGCTCAAGAACTCCTGGACAAGATGCGCCGTGACCTCACATTGCAGCAGACCATCACAGTTGCAGCACTGCCTGGCATCCAGAAATACTCGCTCGTTATGCCCGACGGCCATCAGGGTTATGGCTTCCCGATCGGTGGCGTTGCAGCAACGGACTTTGAGGAGGGCGTTATATCGCCGGGCGGGGTCGGGTACGACATCAATTGCGGCGTTCGACTGGTGCGAACCAATCTCCGGGAGGAGGAGGTCAGGCCCCAGCTTGGTCGGATCGTCGATGGGCTCTTCAACAACATACCGTCCGGACTCGGGCTCTCGGGGAAGGTGCGGTTATCCTTTCAGCAGCTGGATGAGGTACTGCGAGGCGGTACTGAGTGGTGCGTTGAGCACGGCTACGGCTGGGAGGAGGATATCGAGCGCACGGAGGAAGGCGGGCGCTTGAAGGCTGCGAATCCCGCGAGGATCGATGAGAAATCGAAGCAGCGTGGCGCACCGCAGCTCGGCACGCTCGGCTCGGGCAATCATTTCTTAGAGGTGCAGGTCGTGGACGAGATCTTCGAGCCAGAGCGGGCCAAAGCCTTTGGAATCAACGAACCCGGTCAGGTAACCGTGCTCATTCATACCGGTGGTCGTGGCTTCTCGCACGGCGTCTGCTCCTATTATCTCCGGAAGTTCGAACGCGAGATGAGCAAAGATCCCGAGTTAGCCAGAATCCTGGAGCTGGAGCGCGAGCTGGCCTGTGCGTATTTACAGACCGACACGGGCATGGCTTATTTCGAAGCGATGTGCTCCTGCGCGAATTACGCCTTCGCGAACCGGCAGCTCGCTATGTACTGGGTACGCATGGTCTTCGAAGAGGCGCTGCGGAAGAGCGCGGAGGAGCTGGAAATTCGGCTGGTCTACGACATCGCGCACAATATCGCGAAGGAGGAGGAGCACCTGGTTGAGGGTAAGCGGCGGAAGCTGTGCGTGCACCGTAAAGGCGCGACACGTGCGTTCCCCGCAGGTGATGAGCGCTTACCAACCCTGTATCGGAACGTTGGGCAGCCCGTGTTGATCCCCGGCTCGATGGGAACACGGAGCTTCCTGGCCGTTGGTACCGAGGCGGCAAAGGAAGAGACTTTCGGGAGCTGTGCTCACGGTTCCGGACGTGAGCTGAGCAGAACAGCGGCGATGCGGCTGTATCGCGGTAGTGACGTGAAAGCAGCGTTAGAGAAGCGGCAGATACTCGTTAAGGCGCGTGAGCGGACAAAACGCGACGTGCGGACCAAGCGCGGTGTCCCATTCGACCGATACGGCGAGCTGGCGGAAGAGGTGTCTGCGGCCTATAAAGATCCTGAAGTGGTGATGCGGAGTTGCGAAGTGGCGGGGATCGCGAAGAAAGTCGCGGCATTCCGCGCCATCGCAGTTATCAAGGGCTAAGTAATGCGATGCGGATCACAATCGGCGGCCTTCCGGGGAGCGGCACTACCACGATTGCACGGTTGCTTTGCAAAGCGCTTTCGATCGAGATCATCTCCGCGGGCGAGCTATTCCGTGAGCTTGCAAGGGATAATAACCTGCAACTGGCACAGTTCAGTGAGCTGGCAGAGCGCAGTGATGATTTTGATCGGCGGATCGACGAGCAGCAGGGCAAGGAGGCGCTGAAGCGCGAGCAGGTCATCGCGGAAGGTCGATTGTCTGGCTACTTCGTACCGTCTGCTGAGTTGAAGATCTGGTTGAAAGCGCCGATCGAGGTGCGTGCGCAGCGTGTGTCCAAACGAGAGAAGACCCCTTACGAAGCTGCGCTTGCCGCGATGAAGGCGCGCGAGCAATCCGAGCACAAACGCTATGAAGCATATTACGGGATCGATCTGAACGATCTCTCCATCTACGACCTCGTTATTGACACCTCACGCTGGCGTGAGAACGACATTGTGGCCTTGATCCTGCAGGCAAAGGAGCGTATGCGACTCTGAAGTGCGCTTTAGCAGTTCTCCCCTTACAGTACGTAAATTTCAAATGTCATGGTGCTAACTTACTATCACACCTCCTAAAACTAACGGGATAGGGGGTGCGACGAGATGAAGCAGAAGAAGTGGTACGGCAAGGATACAGGGCTGAGCTTACGGATGGTGCTCACCGGAGCGGGTTTGATTATTGTCTACCTCGCCTTCCTGACCTTGTTATCCTTCTATCTGGATTTCGTTTTTCTCCTGATCTTTGCAGCGCTCTTTGTTTTCATTCAATTCTATTTCTCGGATAAGCTCGTGCTCTTGAGCACCGGTGCGAAGATCGTCTCACCGCAGGAGGCCCCGCAGCTCCATACTTTGGTCGAGCGGCTCTGTACCGTGGCAGACCTCCCCAAGCCGCGCGTGGCAATAATCAACTCGCAGGTGCCCAACGCCTTTGCTACCGGCAGAAACCAAAAATCTGCAGTTGTCGCCGTCACCACGGGTCTCCTGAATAAACTTGATACTCAGGAACTGGAAGCAGTACTGGGGCATGAACTCACACATGTTAAGAACCGCGATGTGCTGGTAATTACTATTGCAAGTTTTCTCTCCACCGTCGCGTGGTTCATCATGCGATTCTTCCTGTATTCCTCTCTGTTTCGTGGTGGCAGCAGAAATAATAAGGGCGCAGGAGCGGGCATTATCATCTTCCTGGCCTCGCTGCTCGTCTGGCTCATCAGTTACCTGTTGATCCGTGCGCTGTCGAGATACCGTGAATTTGCAGCAGATAGAGGCTCAGCCATAATGACGGGCAATCCACCCGCGTTAATTTCCGCGCTGCTCAAGATAAGCGGTGCGATGCAGCGAGTGCCCACAAAGGACCTGAGAGAAGTGGAAGGTCTCAATGCGTTCTTCATCATACCCGCGCTTTCAGGCGAATCGATCATGGCGCTCTTCTCAACCCATCCACCCATTGAGAAACGGATTGCGAGACTCGAAGTGATGGAACGGACGCTGGAAGGTATTCGATGAAATTTCTTGATGTGCTTTTGGGCCGCGTAAAGCCAGCCCCCACCAAGGTGGATGCCATCTTCACTATCTCCACAGCGTATGTCACGCTGGAAACGAACTTAGATCTGCATCACGCAGGTGCAGCCGGTATCTGTTTCAAAATAATCCCCTCTACCGCATTTGAGCGTCTGAGAGCGGATTTAGAAGAGCTCCTGGAGCTCGCAAGACGTGAAACGGCGACGGGATTTGAGCTGGTTAAGGACGAGTTGGGCTTTTTATGGATTGTACTCCGCGATACAGATTTTGAGGATTTAGTGACGACACTCCATCTTATCTCTAGCACGCTGATCGAAAGCGGTTTTGATGATCAATTGTTAAGTGCTGTCTTTAAATTCACGAAAGAAGCG
This sequence comes from Candidatus Methanospirareceae archaeon, assembly GCA_049975405.1. GTDB lineage: Archaea > Halobacteriota > Syntropharchaeia > Alkanophagales > Methanospirareceae > JACGMN01. The sequence goes on along the minus strand of JBNGDK010000002.1, from coordinate 30,626 downwards.
AAGGCTATGTATCTTATTTACGCGTATAAACGCGGTAGTTTCTATCCGTTTGTTCCTCTGAAAGACCGGGAGCGGGACGTGCAGTACGAACTGAAACTGGGAGCGCTGCTCGAAGCGGAACTACCAGTGGAAAAAAATAGAGAGTCCTGGTATCCTCTGTGGGATCTTCCTCTTTAATCAGGTATGATACCAGCTCCAGTGAATGTCTTCTTAGCTTCTTCCAGAGTTAAATCTTCAGGGGGGATAATAACATCTGATGTCAGTATCTCCTCTGGATTGAGTGGAATGGCGTCTCGTTTTACCAGTGCGATCATCTCGCGCAGCATTTCTCGCATTCGTTCCTCATTCTCCCTACCGACCTCTTCTACGATTTTATTATCGATTTCGTTAAGACGGTCTAAGAGTGCACTACTGACAACAAATTGACCCTCGCCCATAATCCGCACGATCATGCTCGCTTGACCTCCTGTTTGAGTTTCTCCAGTTCTGCATCGACCTCGCTTCCCACGCGCACCTTCTCCAATTCACGCTCTATTTGATCTTTACTGCCCGCCAGGTCCTCTAATGTGCCGAACTCCTGTAGTTCATCCAGCGCAGCGGCTCGTGCCTTCATATTCTCCGTCTTCTCCTCAGCACGCTGGATCGCCAGTCCCACATCGCTCATCTCCTCAGAGATGCCACTGATCGTCTCGGTGACCCTGACCTGCGCTTCTGCTGCGGAATACTGGGCCTTAATCGTCTCCTTTTTAGTCCTGAATGCTTCTATCTTCGTTGACAAGCGTTTCTCGGTGGCCGTAAGTTTATCCTGCTCCTTCTGAAGCCCCTCGATCTGCTGGTTCAGGCTCTCCAGTTCCAGTTCCAGCTGCTTCTTACGCTCCAGTGCGAGCCGTGCTAAATCCTCACGATCAACCTTCAATGCCTCTCTCGCCTGTTCAGAAAGCTTCTTGATATTCTGCTCCAATTTCGCTTTTTGGAGTTCCAACCGCTTCTTTGAGGTGGTCACTTCAGCAACGCCCCGCTTGACCTTTTGTAACGCGTCCAGCTGCATCTCATAGGAATAATCGAGCGTCTCACGCGGGTCTTCAAATTTGCCCAGGAGCTTATTTATCTTTGCTTTTACGACCGTGCTCATACGGCCTAACATACCCATAGTTCTTTTCCTCCGTGCTACAAGATACGAGCGTGCAATATATTAACCTTATCCGTTCTCCGTAGGGTGACCCCTGATCTTGTCTGTGGCAAAGGCGCGATAGAGCGGGAACGGCTTTTGGCGTGATTGCGAAGCTTCGGGTAACGATCAGAATGCGATTACTTAGAGATACGTGCCCAGGCGCTTTACCCGGACGACGGGATTCGGATGCGTGGAGAAGAGCTCCATTAACCGTTCTGCTCGACCCACCTGCGCGCGCTCGGCAAACAGCTTCAACTCGTACGCATCGATCTTGCCGTCACGATTGAGGTCAGCCGCGCTCAGATCCTGCAGATCACCTCGCGCCGTCATGGGATCGGCAGCGAAGAACGCGCGCATGCTCCCCAGCTCCTTGGTTATCTTCTCCGTTCCGGGGCGTGCACTACCATACACCATCTTGTAAAGCGCGGAGGCGAGTTCGTGCGGCTTCTGCGTCAGCTCTGCGCTGCCTGCGTCCGCATAGTATTCCCGGATGCGGGAGGCGTACAGCACGATGAGGTTGCTGATGAAATAAACGACGAACGCGAGGAGCGCAATAGCCATCGCCGGGAGTGTGCCCTCCCTGCTCCGACCGCCGCCGAAAATGCCGGACCAGAAGAAGCTGAAGTAAATGAAGTAGCAGATCATCGGAATGACGCTCAACGCCGTGATCACCACCATATCGCGGTGCTTGATATGCGAGAGCTCGTGACCCAGCACGGCCTCGAGCTCATCCCGGTTCAGCATCTCGAGCAATCGCCGGGTAACACAGACGCGTGCATTCCGCTTCGAGGTGCCAAAGGCGAATGCGTTGGGGATCTGGATTTCTGAGATCCCGACACGGGGCTTGGGTATGCCGGCCTTCATCGCCAGGTCGCTCACGATTCGATGCAGCTCCGGCTGCTCTGCTTCCGAGACGTACCGAATGCGCATGGTTAGCTCCACGACCTTCGGGCCGATGAGGAACTGAACTGAGACCAGCCCAAAGGCGAGCAGCGCATAGACGAGTGGCGTACCCGCGCCCGCGACCGTTGCGACCACCGCTAATAAGGCGTATATCACCGCAAAGAGGAGCAGGACCGTTAACCCCATCCGCACCTGAAGCCACGCAGTTCTCATGTTTATACCAAGAAGTAGAAACTATCGCATATAAATTTGTCCTTGCCCTCAACGGATGTGCTATTCGGAACGACAGACACGTATGACCTGGCCTTACAAGCACTGATCACTCCTGCTCGTAGATCTTCACCGGCTTTGGCAGGATCCCCGGCCGCTTATCGGTCATCACGTAATAGTAGCCGGCGATATGCACCATGTACTCGAGATAGCCTTTAACGAAATTGCTGAGTCCCTCGTTCCGCCGCCCGAGAATCAGGATCACAAACCACTGAATGAGCACACAGATCTCCGCGATAAATCCATATACCACGAGCACAATGGCTATAGCAATCCAGGCATACACGATTCGAACCAGCAGTTCAAGCCGGCGGGCATCATGCTCGTACGTGAATAACTGGTCCACATTAACCGCACGTTCTTCTCCCATCGTTATCTATCACCTCCTAACCTTTATGGGCGCTTTTTGGTTACGTTCGCTCTCCCCAGTAATCCAAGTTCGTCAACTTCTATATAAACTAACCGTAGGGATACCTCACGCATCTGCAGTGTAAGTTACTTGGTTTACCGTCCATAGATAGTCTTTTTTTTGCGCGCTGAGCATCTTATCTCTGAGGCCTATGAAATATAAAATCACAGGCGATAATCTCCAGGTGGTTACGCTCGAGTTGAGTGCGGGCGAGAAGGTGTATGGCGAAGCGGGATCAATGGTCTATATGAGCTCGAATATAGCTATGGAAGCGAAGATGCGTGGTGGCTTCTTGAAGGCGATCGGGCGTAAATTCGCGGGTGAGACGATGTTCCTGACAGAGTTCAGTCCCACGGGAGGCGAAGGGCTCGTGGCGTTCGGCGGCAATGCGCCAGGCACGATCAAGCCGATCGAGGTTGGTGCTAGCAGGGAGTTCATTGTCCAGAAGGACGCCTTTCTCTGCGCCGAAGATACCGTTGAGCTCAGCGTGGCCTTTCAACAGCGCTTAGGATCAGCCTTCTTCGGCGGCGAGGGCTTCATATTGGAGCGACTCAGCGGTGAGGGCACAGTATTTATCCATGCCTGTGGCGATTTCATCGAATTCGATCTAGAATCAGGCGAGAGCTTGAAGGTAGATACCGGTTGTGTCGTTGGCTGGGATGCGACGGTCTCGTACGATATCGAGCGTGTGAAGGGGATCAAGACAATGTTCTTCGGCGGTGAGGGTATCTTCCTGACCACCATTCGGGGGCCAGGGCGAGTACTTATCCAGTCGCTGACCCTGCCCAATCTGGCCTCGGCACTGGTACCCTTCTTACCACAGAGCCGTTCCGGACAGACCTCGGGCTCGTCTGGTGTGCTCGGCACACTGCTCGATGAAACGATCGGTCGATGAAGACTGCTCTGGTCGCGATACGCCTCTTCCTAGCTGCAGCAGTAATTCTGCTGGGCGTGCTTATGGTGCTCATTCTCACGGTGCCTTACCTCTCCTCACCAGGCAGCCGAAGATCACGGGGCGTGGCATGTATTCCGTAGAGGACGTGGAGGAGAAGGAAGATGAATTGGAAATGTTAAGCAGAACGGCACAAACAATCACGCCATAGCAGCAGTTATCAGATTATCTTTGTTCTCTCTCCTCGGGCTGCCAGTACTCACAAGTTATCCCGCGGATAGGTCATCTGCCTCTTACTTCTAAAAAGCACTGGTTATAAGAGCCCGCGCGGTCCTTCCAGCACACGGTTGACTCGATGAGGCAGGATTTATATCATCAGCGTGCATGGAATGACGGTTGCAAACCTTCTCGACTATAAACGCTGCGCAAACCGAGCAATATTTCACATCACTAACTATAAATAGAGCAAAAGGTTTAAATACCCTTGAAGATTCTTATATCCCCCAAAGGGAGAAAATCTTCCTGCAGGACTATATGAAACTTATCGACTGAACAGTGGAGGTGAAATATAAACGTTATGCTAAAAAGCCATGAGCTATCCGCTCTTTTTGTATCGCTACTACTCTTGAGTACGTTCGTAACGGTGACTGCTACGGAGAGTAACCTTACTGGTGCAACGGACTGGACCGTTCAACCCGAGTATCCAATTATGCACCCAGATTTGGAAACGCTTCAGGAATGGATGGCGCTTTATAATAGTGCGCCACCGGCGCTCATGCAGCAAGAAATTGGACGGGTTGTTAGAGAATCGCAGGGCACCTCATTCAGCCTTTTGAATCACCTGACATATAGCCCTTCCGAACGCAACCAAGGGTATTGCGGCAATTGTTGGGTCTGGGCGGGCACGGGAATTATTGAGATCGCCCTGAGCGTCCAGAATGCGATAAACGATCGGTTATCCATTCAATACCTCACATCCTGTTTTAGCGGCGGTGTGAGTGCTGATTGGGCGTGCTGCGGCGGCTCTCCCGATGAAATTGCGTACTGGTATCGTACCACTGGGTTTGCTGTCCCATGGGCCAATGCGAATGCTCAGTGGCAGGATAGCGGTAGAAGTTGCGAAAGTTATGGCACGAGTGTGCCATGTGCAAGTATTTCAACTTTGCCTAATTATCCCATTACAGATTGTACAGTGCTGAGAATAGAAACGCATGGTGTTGGAAGAGATGCGGCTGTTGCGAATATTAAAAATGTTCTTCATCAGAATAAAGCGGTCTATTTCGCGTTCTTCTTGCCGAATACTGCCGATTGGAACAATTTCTATAACTTCTGGTACAGCGAATCAGAAGAGGTCATCTGGAATACAGATTTCTCATGCGGACATACCTGGGGGACGGGCAGCGGAGGTCATGCTGTCCTCTGTGTGGGCTATGATGATACAGATCCTAACAACTCCTATTGGATTATGGTAAATAGCTGGGGGACCACATCCGGTCGCCCACGAGGAATCTTCTATCTTGATATGAATATGAATTATGATTGCCAGAACATAGCTTATGGTACCCCTTATTACAGTTTCTTGTGGGAGACATTGGATGTGGCATTTAACACTGCGCCCATGCCAACGCCAACGCCAACGCCAACGCCAGCACCCAGTCCGTCACCATCGAATTTGGGTGAT
>JBNGDK010000002.1:0-25200 GCA_049975405.1 Candidatus Methanospirareceae archaeon | reverse complement strand
GTGTGAATAGCGGCTCGGACTGCGGCTGGCTCGATAAGGTGATGTTCAGTACTGCTCCGGTGCCAACGCCGACGCCGACGCCAACGCCAGCACCCAGTCCGTCACCATCGAATTTGGGTGATGCGGTTGACAACACAGCTCTAACCTGGAGCACAGGAGGGAGCAGTAGCTGGTTCGCTCAGGGCGTCACGTATTACTATGGTGGCGATGCGGCGCAGAGCGGCGCGATAGCGAACAATCAGGACTCGTGGATCCAAACGAGCCTCACGGGCCCCGGGACGTTGCAGTACTCCTGGAAGGTCTCGTCGGAAACGAACTACGATTGGCTCGAAGTTTACCTGGATGGCGTGCGGCAAACGCGAATAAGCGGGAACGTCGATTGGCAGCAGATGAGCGTGAGTATCCCGTCGGGGACGCACACGGTGAAGTGGCGGTATACGAAGGATTATAGTGTGAATAGCGGCTCGGACTGCGGCTGGCTCGATAAGGTGATGTTCAGTACTGCGACGGCACCCCCCTCTCGGCAGCACAGAGACGCAGATCAACGGCAACGCATGGTACCTTGACTTATGTGGCACGCCGCCAACCTCAGTGGTTATCACTATCTGATACCTGAGTCGTTAGAAGAGATTTTATGAGCTAAGCAAGCATTGAAACGGTCGACCACAACGCCGAAACTACCGAACTTCGAGCTATCTATCGTTCACGGCCATTCATCCCGCTCCTTCTCGAGTGCCTGTAAGATCTCGTGGTAGACCGTTCTCAGCTTCGCCTTTCGTACACGGCCCATGAGCTTCGTGATCACCAGCTCGGGTGTGCTCGAGCCGATGTGATTGAAGAGCGGCTGTCGATCCACAATGATGTTGCCTGCTGCATCCAGACCTTCAGACTCGATGCCATCGACCCGTACTTTCTTCATATCGATGTGCGGTCGCAGCTCGTGGATCAGATGCGTGATCATCACCGCACGCGTGTTGGCGGGTAAATGATTGAGCACAGCGGCCATGATCCGACCCATCGCGCCGGGTTCGGTAAGCGCCTCTAACTCGTCGATGAGCACGACCTTCGGGCCGTCTCGCATGAAGATCCGGCTCAGGGCACGCATCGAGTATTCAAACGAGCCGGTCTTCTTGATCATCTTCCGACGGTAGAGGTACAGGGGTAGCAGCGGTACCTCCGCACGTTCCGCAGGCACGGGCAGCCCGAGTTCAGTGAGTATCATCGAGGTCGCGAGCGTAACCAGCAGGCAGGTCTTCCCGCCACTGTTCGCGCCGGTAAGGATGGCCACTGGCAGGGGTGTCGCGCCGAAAATGCCCAGATCCGTGCTCCCGACCGAGTATGAGATCGGTACGACCGTCTCGCCGCCTTTGAGCTCCTCATCCACCAGGAAGAGATTCCGGCCCTTGATCACACCCAGACCATCAGCACTGATCTCGGGTATGGTGAGCCCGAAATCATGGCTGAAGCGCGCAACTGCGAATAGGAAATCGAGATAGAAGAGTCGCATGAGCGCGGTATTCACCGCTTCCTCGTACGGGATCAGCCGTGTGGCATAATCCCGCAACCTGAAGTACCGCTGTTCAGCGATTCGCCGTGCATAGTGCTCCTGGAGCCGTATGGTATGCGCCCGTGAGAATTCGAACGGTGGCCCACGCTCCAGATTCTCGTACGCGCTCTCCAGGAGCAGATCGCGATCCTCACCGGCGAGCTGCAGCTCGTCCGCCATGCTTATCACGGCCTCATCAAGATACTCTTTGAAGTCATCCGCACCGCCACCTGTCTGCGCAATAAAACGCGCTTCCTGGTTGATCGCCTCTTCCCAGCTGAGGAGTGTATCGGCGAAATTGACTTTGTGAGCGCTTTCATCGCAGGCGAGTTCGGCTAAAAGTGCCAGCACCGCTTCTAAATCAGGTATCGAGATCTTATCAAGAAGCGTTGACGTTTTCAGCTCATCAAACTCAGTAATGAGTTGAACGAATGCAGCAATTGCCGCGCTTTTGGCACGGAACGATTGAACCACGAACTCGGGAAAGATGATACTAACATCCACCACGGCGTCCTCCGGAATGCTGACGATGCCCGGCTCATCGAGCACGATCTCGTCCGCGTCGGCAACAAAAAGTACGGGGTGAGCCTCGCGGAGGAGCGCCTGTGCCTTCGCAGCAGAATCAATGATGGCTACACGCACATAATCACCGTACCGTTCCTGTAGCTTCGATTCGAGCCCGCGCCGCCGCGTTGCGATCACGGGCGTGGTATCGAACCGTATCGGCGAGATCTCGGCCTTTGCTAACAGTTCCTGTACCGCTGCGATCTGCTCCTCACCCAGGAGCTCGTGCAGCCGCATGCCTTCGCACACATCATCAAACCGCTTCCGCAGCGCCTCGGGATCCAACGTCGGCGTGCGTGTCGTGCACGTCGCCATGCCGGTCTTCGTGACCGCGTAGGACGCGAGAAGCTTCACGAGCTCACGCAGTATCTCCCGCGTCTCGTTCGTGCAGAGGACATCGCGCACCGTGAAGCCGGCCGCACGCTCGTTCGCCTTCAGCACTACCTTCTCTGCTTCTTTCACCTCAATACCAAGCAGGGAAGCAAGCGTATCGACCGCAGAGAAGGCCACCGCGTCCGCGACTGAGTCGTGCAGGAACAGCGGTACCGAAGAGGAAGGGGGTTCAGATTGAGCGCTCATGATCGCAGTCTCCTGTAAGTGCCTTCATCTCCTCACTATGTAGCTTATTCTATAAACTTCACGCCGCTATATTATGGTAAGGGAATGCATCGCTCGATCCCCAAGCTCATGCTCGGCACTTCGCCGTTCATTGGCGCCGGCCAGTTCGGTACGAAAGCCTACCAGTACCGGCAACAGTTCTTTTGCAACGAGCGCAATATGACGCGGCTGTTCATCAAATCAGCGTTGCTCGGAGTTGCGGCAGTGCAGCTTATCGCTTACGAACCGTTGATCAACGCATTGCGTGCAGCGCGGGAAGAGCTGGAAACGGATTTCTTCGTGGCTGCTACGATTCCGAGCGGGCGAGCGTTTGAGCGGTATGTAGAGCGGCTCAAGCCATTACAGCCAGAGATTATCGCGATTCATGCGCTCTCCTGCGACGCCTTCGACCCGCGGATAGACAACTGGATCAAAGAGATCCAGGCGGTGGGCGCGTCACCCGGTGCGGCAACGCATCTTCCCGGCGAGACGATCCCGGAGCTCGATGCTGCTGGATTCGCGTTCGAGGTGTATCTCGCGCCGCTCAATACGGTGGGCTATGCCATGGCGCCCGACTACGCGAGCACGCTAAAAGCCCTTGATCGCACGGAAAAGCACGTGATCGCGATAAAACCGCTGGCTGCCGGTCGCGTCAAACCGACGCGTGAGGTATTCGAATTCCTGTACCGCCATGCCGACTCGGTGAGTGTAGGAATCGTCTCGGAAGCGGAGATGGAGGAGACCTATGCAGCAGGGAAGGCAGCGGCTGATGATGCTGGCCTTCAGGGCGATAGGAAAAAGGAGCTATGACAGAGCGAATCGTGATTATCGGCGGGGGCGCGGCAGGAATTGATGTGCTCGAATTCCTGCTTCGGGAGCAGCAAGGGCGCGAAAAGGCTGAAATCACCCTGATAAAGCGAGAGCATGAGGGGTTCTTCTCGAGCTGCGGCTTGCCGTTCGCGCTGCAGGGGCATTATGAACTGAATGAGCTCGTGCTCTTCGAGCCAGAATTCTATCGCGCGAAAGGCGTGGACTTCAGGACGGCGACCGAAGTGACCGCTATCAACATACTGGAAAATTCCGTGCGGCTTGCTACCGGAGAAGAGCTCGCTTATGATAAGCTCGTTATAGCTACGGGGGGCAGGCCCTTTATTCCGCCGATAATCGGAACGACTCTTGAGAATGTTTTCACGCTCTGGGGGCGTGAAGATGGCGAACGGCTCAAAGCCGTGCTGGACGCGGGGGAAGCGAAAAACGCGGTCGTTGTCGGTGGTGGTTTGATCGGGTTGCAAGCCGCGGTGGCATTTGCCCGAAAGGGGTTGCGGACCACGGTTGTGGAGCTGTGCCCGTGCCTTCTTCCGGCGATTCTGGACCCTGATATGGCTTTTGTCGTGCAGAAATGGCTGCGCAATGGTGTTACCCTTCTGCTCGGGCGGTCTGTGGCTGCCATCAGCGGGGACCGCCACGTAACTGCGGTGATCGTAGACGAGGAAGAAATTCCGGCCGATCTCGTACTGATCGCGGCAGGGATGCGGCCCACTGTAAACCTTGCGCGGGAGGCAGGATTAACAATCGGTGCATGTGGCGGAATCGTGGTCGATCAATCGCTGCGGGTCAAGCGAGCGGGATCGTTCCTGAATAACGTGTACGCACTCGGCGATTGTATCGAGGTAATCGATGCGGTCACGAAACGACCACGACTCAGTCAGCTCGCGTCCACCGCATTGATACAGGCACGGGTCGTCACGAGTAATCTACGTGGTGGTACTGCCACGTACGAGGGTTGCTTGAGCCCCACGGTGGCCGCTATTGGGAGCCTGCAGGTGGGCAGCGTCGGAGTCACCACCGCGTACGCGCGAAGCTGCGGCATGAACGTGAAATCAGGCACCGCGATCAAGTACACGAAGGCGCGCTTCTTTCCCACCCGGAAGTTGATCGTGGCGAAATTGCTCTTCGATCCGGATACCGAGCGGCTGATAGGCGCGCAGCTCATCTCTGAGGAAGGTATCGCGGAACGGATCAATGAACTGACAGTAGCGATCAAAACAGGTGCCACTGCTACCGATCTCATCATGAGAGAGCGATGTTTCGAGCCCTCCCTCTCTATGGTCGAGGATGTGCTTGTGGACGCGGCGATGAAAGCGCGCAAACGAGATATCTGAGGCTGAGACCCGCATGATCCACGTAAACAACACGCAGATGCTGCAGGTTCGTGGAATTACCGGCACCATTGCGATTGTCAAGGTAGGCGAAAAGCAGCAGTTTCTCGTCGAGACACCCGACCGCGAGATCGTCCTGGGGCTCAACCCCGAAGACGTTTTGGTCGCCTCAGGATTCGGTACCGATGAGAAAATCGTGAACGGATTACGCTGCGTGCTTTATATGATTCGGGAAGTGCACTCACCCTTGATCGTCCTACCCAAAGATCATCCAGCAACGAAACGGCTGAGGATCGTGGTTGCCGCGGGCAAGCGAGTCGTGCTGAGCTGTAAGATCACGCCGGGCACGCATCCCGAGCAGCATCTGCTCTGCGGCATGCCGGAATTCGAGGGTGTCGAAATCCTGGGCGTTGAGGGCGGCGTGGAGCTCAGGGGATTACCGGAGGGCGCAAGCTGCGAGACGAAGAGCTTTCTGTAAGCGATTTCAGGCTTCAATGTGACTCTTTTTATCACGCTCCTTGTAAAGTATAAAAGAAAGAATAAGGAGTCCTAAAGGGAAGATGACCCGCGAACAAAGCGCAGCACCAGCGAATCACACCGAGCGCGACTTCTCAGGTGCGACCCGGATCGTGGTCAAGGTCGGTACTAGCAACCTGACCGATGAGCACTATCATCTCGATCCGCACCGGGTGGAGAAGATCGTGCGTGAGCTCGTTGAGTTGAAGCAGCGGGGGAAAGAGATCATCCTCGTGACGTCGGGCGCAATCGGTGCAGGCATGGGGAAACTGAACCTGAAGCAACGGCCACGCGATATCAAAGTCCTGCAGGCCGCGGCTGCAGTCGGCCAGACCATCCTCATGAATACCTACGATACTCACTTCTCCGCAGCTCATATGACGATCGCGCAGATCCTGCTGACGCATGGTGCATTCTTCAACCGGCGGCGGTACCTCAATCTGCGGAACACGCTGCATACCTTGCTCAAGGCCGGCGTAGTCCCGATCGTGAACGAGAATGATACAGTAGCCGTGGATGAGATCAAGCTGGGTGATAACGATAACCTCTCAGCGCTCGTGGCGAGCAATCTCGAAGCTGATCTGCTCATCATTCTCTCTGACGTTGACGGTCTGTATACCGCGAACCCCAAACGGAGCGAGGATGCTGAGTTTATCGCTGTGGTCACGGAGATCACACCGGAGCTGGAGCAGAGTGCGGATAAAGGCGGGAAGACGGGCGTGGGCGGTATGAAGACGAAGCTTGAGGCTGCGAAGGTCGTGATGAAGGCCGGTATCCCGATGGTGATCGTCAACGGCAGCGAGGAAAACATCCTCGTACGTGTCATCGAGGGCGAACCGGTGGGCACGCTCTTTATGCCCGCGCAGAAGGACCTGAACGGACGACGGCACTGGATCAGGTTCTCATCGTCAGTAAAAGGCACGATTGCGGTCGATGATGGCGCGAAGCGCGCATTGATCGAGAACGGCAGCAGCTTGCTCGCCTCCGGGATCATCAGGGTCGAGAAAGAGTTCAAGAGCGGCGATCCGGTCAGTATCGTGGATACAAAAGGTGTCGCGTTCGCGAAGGGCATCACCAACTACTCGAGTCGTGAGATCGCGCAGATAAAGGGCGCGCAATCGCACGAGATCGAGCAGATCTTGGGCAGTAAAGTGGGTACTGAAGTCATCTATCGGGGGAATTTGGTGTTGCTATGAGTGCTCTCCTCGCTCGTAGCAGAACTTCGGTCGGTATCTGGATAATCAGGACGATTCCTTATCGTCATGTCGTCTCCACGAAAGAAAGGCCGAAAGGCACTTATAAAATGGTCCGACTATGTGTTATATGAAGATGACTAGATATCACGTGAGGTGATAGAAAGTGCCTGAACGTCTCGTATCAATAAAAATAGTAGAGCTTGAAGAAGGCGGCTACCTTGCAACGAGTGACACGCTCCAGGGGCTTATCGCGCAGGGGCGAACGATCGCAGAGACGATGGAGATCGCCCAGGATGTAGCGCGGAAACTGATTGAGTCTTATATCGAGCGCGGCGACCCGCTACCAATTGAGCTAAAGCCCGCACGAAAAGTTATTCGTAATCTCAGGATACCTATCACCGTGACCGTATGACGAGATTGCCAATCCTCACGGCACGAGAGGTTATCAAGAAATTGAAGAAAGCAGGATTTATCTTTGACCGACAAGCAAAAGGGAGCCATGAAATCTGGTACAATCCAATCACAAAAAGGAGAACTACTATCCCTAATCATCCGGGGACTGATATTCCAAAGGAACCTTAAAGGCGATTATCAAAGAAATAGGGCTGACCGAAGAGGAATTTATGGCATTGTGAATAATTGTCGCTGCGAAAGAGGTACGGTAAGTGATTGCTCAGAATAAGGTTTGGTTTTACAGTTAACGTTCGATGATGAGGTTGCGATGCCGAAAGTCGCGCTAACGGATATAGTGCTCCATTACCTTGAAGAAGGGACAGGATTTCCGCTCATCTTGCTGCACGGGCTGTCCGATGATGCCCGGCTGTGGAAACCGTTACTACCCTATTTCTCCGAGAACTACCGAACCATTGCCCTGGACCTCAGGGGTCATGGACGCTCAGGGAAACCGGATACGCCGTATTCCATCCAGCGCTTTTCCGCGGACCTTTATACATTTCTTCGCGAATTGGATATCGCAAAGACGCACCTGCTCGGGCTTTCCCTTGGTGGCGTTATCGCCCAGCACTTTGCGCTTGAGCATCCCGAAAAAGTTCGGTCGCTCGTGCTCCTTTCCACGTTCAGCTCTACCGATTCTGCTCTGCGAGCGCGATTCGAGAAACTGCGAGAGAACCTACTCACGGGCGGCTGCGGGGCATTCTTCGACGAGGCAGTTGCCCTAACGGTCACCCCTGAGTTCGCGGCTGCGCATGCTGCTGAGCTAGCAGAGGCAAAGGAGGAGATGATTGTGATGAATTCCACCACTGCGCTTGTCCGTGTCATTGATGCGTGTATGGCGTTTGACGTGGCGGATAAGCTATCCCGGCTAGCGCTGCCGACGTTGATCGTCTCCGGGCGCGAGGATAGCTTCACCCCACGCCACTTCTCCGAACAGATACATCGCGCTATCCCGGGTTCAAGATTGGTGATACTGGACGGTGTAGCACATAACCTGCTCATCCCGGAAAAGATAGCGGAACTGTCCCGGGTGATCTTGGCATTCCTGGCCAGCCACTGAAACGGGATTTATTTGAAATAAGCGATCCCCGCGAAAGAGCACGATCCTAAACCGGTGCGATCCATGAATCGATTAAGGATTTTATCACCGCTGCAACAGCGCCTGTGCTTGTATGGGACAGATGAGCGATTTTCAGTCTCCTGGAGGCGCAAGCGCCAAGGTGGCGAGCATTCGTTACGGTAAACTATTCATTCTCCAGATCTATCAGGTTCATAACCGGAGGTTGTGAAGATGGCAGAGGGTAAGGAGACTGTAAGAATATCAGGCATGGGAATCGTGGAGAAGGCGAAGCTGGCGCGTGCGGCTGCTTTGATTCTAGCCAACGCGTCAACGGCTGCGAAGGACGCGGCACTGCTGCGCATCGCCGGGGCACTGGATGAGCATCGTCAGGAGCTGCTGAGGGCGAATAAGCAGGACGTTGAGCTCGCTGCTCGGTTGGTGGCCGACGGGCAGATGTCTAAGGCGCTGCTCGATCGTTTGAAGCTCACTGACGCGAAGATCGACGAGATGATCCTGAGTGTAAAGGACGTTGTCAAGCTGGAGGATCCGGTGGGTAAGACACTCTCTGCAATTGAACTGGATACAAATTTGGAGCTCTATCAGGTCGCCTGCCCGATCGGCGTGATCGGTGCGATCTTTGAGTCGCGACCCGACGTGCTGGTACAAATCTCCGCGCTCTGTCTTAAGACGGGCAACGCGGTCCTGCTCAAGGGCGGGTCGGAAGCGCGCACCACGAACGAAGCACTCTTTGAGTTGGTCGCGGAAGCGGCATCTGCGGGCGAGGGCATCCCGGACGGGTGGATACAACTGCTGGAGACACGTGAGGACGTCACTGCTATGCTGAAATTGCACGAGTATATAGATCTCATTGTGCCACGCGGGAGCGATCAATTCGTGCGGTACATCCAGGACAATTCGAGCATTATGGTGCTGGGGCATTCCGAAGGGGTCTGCCACGTCTACGTTGATCGTGATGCTGAGGTGTCCATGGCGCTCGAGATCTGCTACGATGCGAAGGTGCAGTATCCCGCGGTGTGCAACGCTGCGGAGACTCTACTGATAGATGCTCAGATCGCCGATGAGTTCCTGCCACGGATGATGGACCGCTATCACGAGGCAGGCGTTGAGGTTCGCGGGTGCCCACGAACGCTGGTGCTCCTCGAGCGCAAAGGTACGGTGGGGATAAAGCCCGCCACCGACGACGACTGGCGTACCGAGTATAACGATCTTATCATCTCAGTCAAAATAGTTGACGGCGTTGATGAGGCCATCGCGCACATCAACACCTATGGATCCGGCCATACTGATGCCATCGTCACAGAGAATACTGCGACCGCGTTGAAGTTCTTGCGGTTCGTTGATTCGTCCTCTGTGATGCAGAACGCGTCCACGCGGTTCAGCGATGGATTCCGGTACGGGAAGGGTGCTGAGGTCGGGATCAGTACGTACAAGGTGCATGCACGCGGCCCTGTGGGCCTGGAGGGTCTAATGATTTATAAATACCTGGTCATGGGTACCGGCCAGGTCGTTGCCACGTACGTCGGCAAGGCTGCAAAGCCCTTTACGCACCGGAAACTGACCCGGAGCTTCGCCTTCTAGAGCAACCACCGCCGCGGGTCTCTCTCATAACGCAAGCTCAGCCGTACATGCCTTCCGGTGGCTTCGCCTGTTCATCCTCGCGCACCGGCGGCGCGGGAATCGTCCCGAATTGTTTCTCATAGGCCTTGATGTGCCGGTCGAGCCAGCTCAGCAGTGCCTTCGCCTGCTCCGGCGATATCGTTATCTCCGCCTGCAGTTCGCGCAGAATCACCGGCGGCTCCTTGCCGATCACCGTATCCTCCGTGACATCCTCGTACCCTTCCTGGTAGACGATCATCTTGAACTCATACGGCGTATGCCCGCCGAAGACGCCCGATGAATAGAGGCGTTTGAACTCCGGATGTTTCCGCACCACGAACTTCGGCCTCGCTATATGCTCCATTAGTTAACTCACCTCCCCCGTATTTAAGCGCGGAGGCATATCGTATCTCTATACTATACTATATCTTCAGCTACTGCCGAATTGCTTTTAATACTTTTGGCATGACGCGATGGGAGCGTGCTGGGCGATGAGATGGTACGAGGTGACGGTCATCGGTGACGTCTTCTGGGACCTTATGACGCTGCCGATCGAGGCATATCCGGAGCGTGACAAACAGGTCGGCTGTGAATTCATGCTCTCGCTCGGCGGTCAGGCGGGCAATTGCGCTGCGGCGTGTGCGACGCTGGGGCTCGAAACGGCGCTCGTCTGCAAGACCGGTAAGGACGCCCTTTCATCATGGGTACGTGCCGAGCTGGAAAAGAGTGGCGTGGCTCTTTACGGGCAACTCACAGATGATGCGGCGCTCCAGCGGCCTGGTATCACCGTGAGTATCACTTTCACGGACGGGGGCCGGTCAATGCTCTCTGATCGCGGCGCGAACGTAGCCCTTGGAGGGGACGAGGTGAATGAAGAGCTTTTGCGGAATTCGCGATTCGTGATGCGGGCCGGGCACTGGAATACCGAAGGCCTGTTTCCGGCCAACGCAAAGCTGCTGGAGACCGCGAAGGATGCCGGTGCCGTCACCGGACTCGATATCGGCTGGAGCGCGTACCTCGGGTGGACGGAGCGTGCACGCGAGAGCGTTCTGGAGCTTTTGCCGGCGGTTGATTTCATCTTCGTGAACGAGTCGGAACTCCGCGAATTGAGCGGTAGAGCGGGAAGAGAGGGCGCGAACGAGCTGTTGCGCCGGGGCTGCAAGCAGGTGATTGTTCACCAGGGCGACGAGGGCTCTGCATGGATCGCGCCTACCCGTATGATCCACTGCCCGGCCTTTGATGTGGCGCCGGTGCGTCCGACAGGCAGCGGGGATGTCTTCAATGCAGGATTCATTTACGCGTTCTTAGCGGGTAACGAGGCGGAGGAGTGTCTTCGGTTTGCCAATGCCTGCGCGGCTTCATACATCTCCAGAACGAGTGTGAACACCGCGTTCCCCTCGTTGGACGAAGTGAAAGCTTTCTATGCTCGGAAGCATCTTAAAGAACCAGGAGCAGGTGAGTGGCAATGATACCACGCGCATTTTTTATTACCTCCGGCATCGGGGTGGACTCGGAGCCAGCTATTGCCTTCGATCTCGCGCTGCGAGATGCTGGTATAGGTGAATGCAATCTGGTTGAGGTCTCCTCCATCCTACCGGTTGACGCCGTGGAGATTGATCGTAAGCACGCAAGCATCAAACCGGGTACCATCACCTTCTGCGTGCTCTCGCGAGCCGATGGCGCATCGGGTGACGTCATCGGAGCTGGAGTGGGCTATGGGTGGCTTGGAGGAGCGCTCAGAGAAGCATCAGAGCCTGATACGGCGAATCGCGCGTATGGTATCATCTGCGAGCATCACGGGCATCATTCGCGAGCGTTTCTTGCAGATAAAATCCAGGAGAAGCTGGATAAGATGGCTGCGATGCGTGAGCTTAATGTGCTCACCAGAAAGCGGGCGGTGGAATCCGTAGAGGTGGAGCGCGGCAAATTCGGCTCTGTGGTAGTCGCGCTCGTATTCCTCTCCTGAGCACAGTGGCACGCAAACAGTCGAAAGGTTTAAGTGCTCTCAGCGGGTGTTAGGTACTAGATAACCAAGAGGTGAACGTACTCGTGGATCTGGAGGAGTTACCGGGTGTCGGACCTGCAATTGCGGAGAAATTACGTGATGGCGGGTTCAATTCGCTTGAGGCCATTGCGGTGGCCTCACCCGCTGAGCTGGTGTCCGCTGCGGAGATCGGGGAAGCGACCGCGGCGAAGATCATCAATGCTGCGCGCGTGGCTGCGGATATCGGCGGCTTTGAGACCGGTGATAAGATCCTGGAGCGGCGGCAGGAGATCGGGAAGCTCAAGACGGGCTCAAAATCGCTGGATGATCTCCTGGGTGGCGGAATCGAGACACGCGCGATAACCGAGTTCTATGGCGAGTTCGGTAGCGGGAAGACCCAGGTCGCGCATCAGCTCGCCGTCAATGTGCAGCTCCCGCCTGAGAAGGGTGGCCTGAACGGCTCCGCAGTGATTATCGATACAGAAAATACCTTCCGACCAGAACGGATCCAGAATATGGCCGAGGGCGCCGGATTGGAGTATGCAGAGGTGCTGCAGAATATCCACATTGCTCGCGCGTACAACTCGAATCATCAGATCTTGCTGGTGGATAGGGCGGAAAAGCTCGCGGAGGAGTTGAAAGAGACCGGAAAGCTGGTACGGCTGCTTATCATTGATTCGGCAACCGCGCATTTCCGCAGTGAATACGTCGGCCGCGGTACGCTGGCAGACCGACAGCAGAAGATCAACAAACATCTACATGACGCGCTACGGTTCGGCGATCTTAACAACGCCGTGGTGATGATCACGAACCAGGTGCAGGTGCGACCCGATGCGTTCTTCGGCGATCCGACACGGCCCATCGGCGGCCATGTTGTCGGCCACACGGCGACCTTCAGAATTTATCTGCGGAAATCCAAGGGCGAGAAACGGATCGCACGCCTGGTTGATTCACCGAATCTTCCGGAAGCAGAGGCTGTGTTCTCGGTAACGGGACCGGGGATTCGAGATTAGGTGCAGTAATGAGGGAGTTGCATAGCTCTACTGCTCATTCCAGTTCTAATTCCTCTTTGCAGGTCTCACAGACCATTAACCCGCCTCTGAGCACGAGGTAATTGGAGAAGCTGCCGCATTTCTCGCAGAGCCCTTGCCCAAGGCCTTCACCCTCCAGTGCCATGGTCTCACGCTCCACGCTCATCTCCACCAGTTCCGCCAGTATCGAGTTCATCTCCGAGGAGATCGAGAGAATATCGACATCCGCGACGATCCCCACCAGCTTGCCATCCTCAACGACTGGCATCTTTCGAATCCGCCCCTTCGACATCTTCCTCGCGATCACGGAAACCCGATCATTGGGAGATGCGGTAATCAGGGGCGACGTCATAATCTCGCCGAGCTTCACGGAGCTGGGCTTCGTGTCCTTGCTCACCACCGCGCTGATGATATCGCCATCGGTGACGATGCCAACCGGTTCACCGTTGTCGAGCACGATAATACTATCCACATGAGAACGCCGCATCCGCTTCGCTGCCTGTAAGACGGAGATATCTTTATCTCCCGTGACGACTTCGCGTACCATTACTTCCCTAAGCGGTATATCGGTCTCCATCTCCCTTCAACAATTATAATCTAGGGGAATGATGATTTAAATACATCACTGCTGAGGAATGTGGCATGAAATACGTCATTCTGATTGGCGATGGGATGGCTGACTATCCCTTGCCGGAACGCGGGAACAAAACAGCACTCCAGCTCGCAGACACGCCGAACCTCGACTTTGTCGCCCGAGAAGGCGCGATCGGTCTGGTGCAAACGATACCCGGCGGGATGACGGCGGGCAGTGACATTGCCACGCTCTCTATCCTTGGTTACAATCCCGCCACATACCATACCGGTCGGGGCCCGATTGAAGCGATAGCGCTGCAGATTCCGCTTGCTGCTGATGAATTCGCGTTTCGCTGCAATCTTATAACCGAGACCGACGGGATCCTGGCGGATTTCAGCGGGGGACATGTTACGACCGGGGAAGCAGGAGAGCTGATCGCGGCACTCAACGCGGCGCTGCGAACAAAATGGCTCGCTCAGGGCTGGGAGCTCAGCTTTCATACCGGCGTGAGCTACCGGAACATTCTGGTACTCAAAACGCGCTCAGGCGCGGCTGACTTTGCTAGTGAAAAGGAGATTGGCGCTGCACCTCCCCATGATATCGTGGGTGCACGCATCACTGATCATCTTCCGCAAGCGGCTATATTACGGGAGATCATGCTGAGCTCAAAGGACATTTTAGAGCGACATGAGATCAACATGCAGCGGGCAGCCCGTGGCGAGGCGAAGGCTAATATGGTCTGGCTCTGGAGCGGCGGGCAGAAGCCTGCTATGCCCGCGTTTGCTACTCTGTACGGCGTGGATGGCGCGGTCATCTCGGGCGTCGGCCTGATCAAAGGGATTGCGCGGCTCGTGGGCCTGCAGGTGATCGAGGTGCCGGGCGCGACGGGCTATTTTGACACGAATTTCCATGGCAAGGCGGAGTATGCGCTCTGCAGCCTCGAAGATACAGATTTTATGCTCGTGCATGTCGAGGCGCCGGACGAAGCGGGGCATCTCGGCGATATCGATCTGAAGGTGCAGACCATCGAGACGTTCGATACCGTGGTAGTCGGAACCGTCCTGAAAGGTCTGGAAGAGAGATGTGCTGCTACGGGAGAGGGGTACCGGATCCTGGTCATGCCCGATCACTATACACCTGTGTCTGTGGGCACGCACACGCGAGAGCCCGTGCCATTTGCGATCTATGATTCCCATGCTCCCTCCGCGAATGGACGTGATGTGGGATTTAACGAGCAATCAGCAAGACAGTGCGCGGAAAAGGTGCTGGATGCGGCGGCGCAGGAGTTGATGCGGCTGCTCTTTCAGAGACAGTAATGGTTGGGAGATGGCTACAGTGTCGATCATCAGTTACTGTAAATCAGCTATCCATGCACCCACAACAAGGAGCACCATGCGAATGGCTCTGAAACGATCTTCATGAGGCCTCAGGGCCTAGCCCGATAATTCACGTTGATTTCTGGAGTTCAGAAAGTCCAGGAGCTTATTTTCGGATATCCTTAAACCGGTCAACGACATTCGGATTCGGCTTTCGGATCACCTTGATCACGCGCTTCTTGCGCCTGACCTCTTTCTCCAACTCATCCAGGCTCTTCTTTACCTGCTCTTCCCGATCCTGCAGCGCCTTCTCCTCCTTCTCCAGATCGGTTTTCCGCCGCGTGAGCATCCGCCTGACCTCTTTCTTCGCCGGCCCGCCCTTCGCGCGCCGTTTACGCACGTTTGTGGCGACCTCTAGCGTCTCTTTTACCTTCTTCTCATTCAGCCCCTTCGCGCTCAGCTTCTGCCCCACGCTGTTCAGCGCGAGCGTATCGATTCGCTGCAGGATATCAGCCACCAACGCCTTCTCTGTTTTCTCGTCATTGAGCGATTCCCAGGTCTCATCCGTCAAATCGGCCGCTAGAGCAGCCACAATGGTGTGGGCTGTGCGAAACGGCAAGCCGGTTTCACGAACGATGGTATCAGCCAGTTCCGTTGCCGTCGTGAACCCGCGTGGCGCCTGCTCAGCCATCCGCTCCTCCTGCACTTCCAGTCCTTCCACCATGCTCTTCATCACGGTGACCGAGGCGATCGTCGTCTTCGTAGCCTTTACCAGATGTGGTGTTGCCTCCTGAAGATCGCGATTGTAAGAATACGGCAGGGCCTTACAGATCGAGAGCACGCTCATCAAGGAGCCGTGGACTGTGCCCGCTCGCGCACGTACGAGTTCTGCGTAGTCCGGGTTCCGTTTCTGCGGCATGATCGAGCTGCCCGTTACATACTCGTCGGGCAGGCGGATGAAGTTGAATTCCGCGGAACTCCAGAGAATAAGCTCCTCCGCAAGCCTGCTCAGGTCTGTCATCAGGTTGGCGTAGCACGAAATCGCCTCGATGATGAAATCGCGTGTCGAGACCGCATCCATCGAGTTCTCCAGCACCGCATCGAATCCGAGGAGCCGCGCCGTTCGCTCGCGATCGATCGGGAAGCCAGTCGAAGCAAATGCCGCTGCGCCCAGAGGACAGATGTTCGTGCGCTCATAAGCGGTGAATAGTCGTGCGAAATCGCGTGCAAAGGCGTCAACATGCGCCAAAAGGTAATGGGCAAAGGTCGTGGGCTGCGCACGCTGCAGATGGGTGTACCCGGGCATAACGGTCCCGATATGCTCGCCCGCTTTCGCGAGGAGTGCGCCGCGTAAGCCATTCAGCGCGTTGAGTAAGGTTAGGAGCTCGGTCCGCAGCGCCAGTCGTATGCACGTCGCTACCTCGTCGTTCCGCGACCGCCCGGTGTGCATCCTGCCCCCAATATCCTCGCCGACCGCGTCGATCACGACCGATTCGATCGCGGTATGCACATCCTCGTACGCAGGGAGCTCATGCTCAATGAAATCAGCACTGCGCTCATCAAGATGGTGTAAGCAGGTCAGAATAGCCGCGGCCTCCTTCTTGATGATTCCCTGCTCCTTCAGCATCACGATGTGCGCCTTGTCCACGAGGAGGTCAGCGTGAAAGAGCCATTTATCCGCCTCTAACGAGAGTATAAACTCGTCTTTATATCCGCCGCGGTTCGTCATCTGCCCCTTCCTGGCGTTGAGCTACAACTCCCGTGATCTTCACACATAAACTTTATATACCTATGTGCACGTGCCTTAAAAATTACCACGGTACCTCGCGCTCACCACCAGGCTCAATCGCGCATCCCAACGGCCATTAAATACCCGCGAGCACGTTCCGTTTTGCGATACTGATGGACGAGCTGCCAGAATGTCGGGCTGTGGCGTGGTACCAGCAGGTGCGCGAGCTCGTGCACCACCACGTAATCATGTACGAACCGGGGCATCTTCACCAGGCGATCTGAGATCCGTATCGTTCCACTCCGCGGGTCACAGGTTCCGAACGTACGGGCGTTCTGCTCGGTCGTATAGGTGATTTGTGTCCATGAAAGCACGCCGTCAAAGTACCGCTTGTTGAGCGCTTGAGCACGCTGCTCCAGCAACGCATCGGCATTCAGCTCCAGGAGTTCGCGCTGGCGTTGCCGCGCCTCATAGCGCTTCCGTGCCCACGCAACGTACTCAGCTTCCTCCTGTGGTGAGAGCGTTGCTGGGAGATAGAGCTGGATCATACCGTCCACTTCGCGTGCGCCGATCGTCTTCTTTCTCCGCGGACTGCGAATTATCTTGATCTCCATAGGTTGACCGACCTCAGGAATCAGGGCCGTGGCGAGCCCAGTGTGGCACAGAAGCGTCGGGGACCGCGTCTATGCGTGGGATGTACGGTTTGATATCAATGACCGGCGAGCCTTCGCGTGCATCAAGACCGCGCACCGATAATCTGTTCCCTTCAATACGTACGAGCTCTACCACGCAGAGCGCGATCGGGTTCGGCCTGCTCGGGCTTCGGGACGTGAAAACGCCCACAAGCGGCACGTCCGCGCGTCCCATGGGGATCACCTTACGTACGCTCCGGTCTCCATCGGTATCACGCAGATGGAGCCAGTAAAGGACGATGATATGCGAGAAGGTGTCCAAACCAGCCAGGCCCTCACGAAACTCATCGTAAACCCGGATTTGCGATATACCCGTTTCCTGCGCCTGCTCCACAACACCAATGAATCGCAGCATGGGACTGCTATCGAGCTATCTAAACGAAGACGCGAGCAGCGCGCCACCCACAGCACCGATGTACTGCGGATACCGGGGTACGATCACCTCAAAGCCGAGCACGTCGTTCATCGCATTCGGCACGCCTTCTACCAGCGCAGTCCCGCCGACCTCGATGGCGGGCTGTCTGAGATCTATCTCCTGCAACAGCTGCTCTTTTACCTGCTCAACGACCGAATAGCACGCGGCCGCAGCGACATCTTCACGGCGCGCGCCGCGTGATAACGCCGAGACCAGATCCTGAATGCCGAAGACGATACAGTAACTGTCCGTTTTCACCTTCATAGGGTCTCCTTCCAGCGCCAGCTTGCCCATCTCCACCACATCAACGCCCAGACGTCGTGCGACCATCTCCAGGAAACGCCCTGAAGCGCCCGCGCAGATACCGCCCATCGTGAAGTTGTCGGGGATGCCATCGTTCGCCGTAATGATCTTGTTGTCCATACCGCCGATGTCAATAATCATTGCCTCGCCCTTCTCGATGCCCGCGAGATACATCGCGGCCTTCGAATTCACCGTGAGTTCCTCCTGGACCAGATCAGCCTTGAAATGATCGCCCAAGGGATGCCTGCCATAACCCGTTGTTCCCAGCGCTTCAATCTCTGACTGCTTCAAGCCGGCGATGTCCAGCGCCTCTGCAAAAACCTTCTCGGCTGTCGCCACCACGTCCCGCGAAGGTGACCAGGTCGCGCCCAGCACCTCATTATCCTGCATGATCGCCGCTTTGGTGGTCGTGGAGCCGGAATCAATGCCCGCAGTCACTCCTTCCTGCACTGTCCGCTCAAGGATCCAGCGTCGCCGTACGATTGTCACCAGCGCCTCCATGCGCGTCAACAGTTCTCCCGCCTTTGTCCGTTCCGAGAAGGGATACATGACAATCGGTAGCTTTGTCTGTGCCTGGATGATCTTCCTGATCTCCGTCCGTATCACCGCGCCACGTGGACATTTATGGCAGCCGGCGAGAAAGATGGCGTCCGCATCGCTCAAACCCTCGGCAACCGCAAAGCCGCGAGCTAACGCGACACTCAACCCCAGGCTTTTCTTCATGTCATAACCGAATTCTTCCACCTTCCGGCGGACATAATCGAGATCAACCTCGGGCACGAAGAGCTCCGCACCCACGGCCTTCGCAGCCTTCTCGATCTCCGGCTGTACGTTACCATAGATGGTGCCGCAGGAGATCTGCGCGATCCTTATTCCCTCCTCCCCTTCTCCGGGTTGCTTCGTCTTCCCCATACTGACCTGTAAAAATGGTAGAGCAGACTTTTAAGTAAACCTTACGCTTTCCGCTAGGGCCAGATCTCTGCTCGTACCCCCGAAAATGCTCCTGCTACGATCACCACGGGACCTTCTTCCTTCCTATCTTGAATCCAACGTAATTGGTTGCCAGGTGCAACAACGGCGTTAGCATGATGACGGCCAGAATAATATCCCAAGAGAAGGCGGCGATAAACCACTCGCGAGCGAAGAGCAGCAGAAGCAGCCAGGCGCCGGCGACGAAATCGAGCTGATCCAGCAGGGGCAGTGGTGCGCCTCGTTCCACGCCAGCGCGGCGTTTCACAAAACTTCCCAGCAGGTCTCCGAGCATTGCGCCCGCGCACAGGCACGCGAGGGTGACAAGGCACAGCGGGAAGCTGCCGAAATCGGGGAGTTGCAGTTGCGCGCGGCCCTGGAGCACCTGTTGCATTAGGCCGATGAGGACTCCACAGGCGAAGCCCGTGACGAGCCCTTCGTACGTCTTCCCGTCACCCAATAACCGGTGTTTGCCCCAGTAGATACCACGGTCGATCGGCGTCTTCCCGCCGAAGAACGCTGCGCTCGCGTTCGTTATGTACGCTGGCAGCATCAGCCAGAGTGCCACGACGATGGTGAGAAGAAGCGGGCTCATGATGCGCTACCCAACAGATATCATGGCGGTGCCCGCATTTATGCTTTCGATCCTCCGATCGCGCGGTCAGGGGCCGAGGATATCGTCGTAGTCGGTCATGACCACGCCGTTATAAATGGTGTGCTTCACCGTACCGGGGAATTCAATGCCCTCAAAGGGTGACCATCCGCACTTCGTATAGAGCCGGTCACTGTGGATCGTCGCAGGTCTCTGCAGGTCTATAATTGTCAGATGCGCTCGTTTTCCTACCTCAATACGCCCCCGATCCGTCAGGCCCAGAAACTGCGCGGGATTTGAGGCACAGACACGCGCTATCTCTGTCGGCTGGAGTTCGCAACGCGTCATCAACCAGGTGACGAAGTTGCCGTACGTGTCTAAATGCGGGACACCCGCAGGCGCATCTGCGAACGCTCGTGACTTTTCCTCACGCGTATGCGGTGCGTGGTCAGTCGCCAGAAAATCGATCGCACCCTCTTTCAGTGCGGTGATCAAGCGCTGGCGGTTCTCTTCGGTTCTCAATGGCGGATTCATCTTCAAAAATGCCTGCTTCGTTGTGGTGTCTTCCTTGCTGAAGAACAGGTGATGCGGCGTAACTTCGCCGTGCACTGCAGGGTGCTGCTTGATGAGCTCTACCGTCTCGTGCACGGAGACGTGGGCGATGTTGATGTGCAGACGGGGGACGGCAGTAGCCGCAGCGAGCACGCTCCGTACTGCTGCTAACTCCGCGTTTTCAGGTCGCAACCGGGAATACAGTTCTGACTGACGCGCTTGTTCGCGCCACGGCAAGTTTAATTCCGCTGCTCGCTGTTCGATGAGCCGCGGGTCTTCGCAATGTATGGTTGCCGGCCTCGAGGTTGATTCGACCGCCCTGAGCGCGTCAGGCAGGGTCGCTTCATCGAGCTGTAATTCGCCCATCAGTGTAAAGAAGAGCTTAAATGCTGCGACCTCCGATTGCAGATCTCCAAGCGCAGTAATGTTCGCGTTTGAGACACCGCCGTAGAAAAGGATGTCAATGAGGCTCTGGTTACGCGCGAGCGCTTTCTTTGCCCGTATACGGTCAGCGCTTATCGCTGGTACGGGCGTATTCGGCATGTCCACCACCGTGGTGACGCCGCCATGAAGCGCAGCCATCGTCCCCGTTTTGAAATCCTCCTTGTAATCCCACTGATGGCTGGTATCCTCACGGAGATGCACATGAAGATCGGTGAACCCGGGGAAGATGAGACAATCGCGCGCGTCGAGGGTGCGCTCGCCGCGGAGACCCTGCCGTCTTATCACAGAGATGCGGCCATCGTCAATGCCAAGCTGCGCCTCGAAAATCCGCTCAGGGTTCGCGATCCGGCCTTCAACGACCAGCTCATGGCGCATGTTTTTAAATAAAACGGAGGAGAATAGAAAAGATAAGAGGAGTCTGAGACGATGTTTCCGAACAAAAAAGTTCAGAGTCTCGTGGGGAGAAAGATCCACGTGGAGATGAAAGGTGAGCAGTGTGTGCTGGAGGGCGTGCTCACCTCGGTGGACGACTATTTGAATCTGCATCTGAGTGGCGCGAATGAGATACTGGCGGGCGAGAAGAAGCGATTGCTCGGCTCTGTTATTCTCCGTGGCAATAATGTTGTGCTTATCAATCCGCTGAAGGAATGACCGGGGTAAGCGTGAAGGGGAAGAAGATCGGGATTATCGGTGTTGGTAATATAGGGGCCGCTATTCTCAGAGGGTTACTGGCTGCCGAGCACGTGAGCGGCCCGGTGTTCATCAGTGACGTGCGCGGCGAGCGGCTCGAAGCATTCGCCGGTGAATTCAAACCGCGTGTTCTCGTGTGCGCGAGTAACGCCGAGGTGGCTGAGCGTTCTGACGTGATTCTCCTAGCAGTAAAGCCCCAGGATGTGCGTGCAGTGCTCGCAGAGATCGCACCGGTAATGGGTACTGATAAACTGCTCATTACCGTCGCGGCCGGCGTCCCGACGCAGACGATCGAGCGGGTGCTGGGAGCGGGGAAGCGCGTGATTCGCGTGATGCCGAATATCGGTGCGCTTATCGGTGCATCTGTAACGGCGCTCTCAAAAGGCACCTACGCCGACGAGGCGGATGAAGCAGTGGCGAAATCGGCGTTGGGTGCGATTGGTGCGGTTTACACGGTAAAGGAGCATGATATTGATATAGTTACCGGCTTAAGTGGCAGTGGCATTGCGTTCTTCGCCGCGGTGATTGACGCGATGGCCGCAGGTGGTGTCTGTGAAGGCCTGCCACGCGAGCTCGCACTCGCTATTGCCGCTCAGACCGCGCAAGGCGCGGCGAAGATGGTGCTCGCAGGAACCACGCCCGTAGCGCTTCAGGAGCTGACCGCGTCGCCCGGGGGGACGACCATGCGCGGACTCTATGCGATGGAGGCACGAAATGTAAAGGCCGCGATGATGCATGCGGTGAGCGCGGCAACGAAACGAGCACGGGAACTCTCTACCAGTATAGATTAAGTAATAGACTCCTTTAGTTAGAAGAATGCGGCGCAGAAATCAGCCGAGTATCTGGGCACCATGAAGGAGGAATTGATCGTACGGGTACTGGAAACCTTACAGGAAGCGGGATTCGTCGTCTCACAGCGCTGTGAAGCGAGAAGCTTCGATCTCGCGGCACGGCGGAACGAGCTCACGTTACTGGCCAAGATTATGCGCAACATCGACGGCCTCAATGAGGAGATCGCACGGAGCATCAAGCGTGTGGCCTTCTATCTCCTTGCATCACCGCTCGTCGTTGGTGAGCGGAGCGGCGCCGCCTTCCTGGAGGACGATGTGGTCTATCATCGGTATGGCATTCCGGCAGTGAACCCGCATACGCTTCACACTTACGTTGTTGAAGGCGTTGAGCCCTCTGTCTTCTCTACTACGGGTGGCGTTTATGTCACTATTGATGGGCACGCGATGAAGGCTGCGCGCGAGGCGAAAGAGCTATCGTTCGGTGATCTTGCCTCGAAATTGGGTGTCTCAAAACGGAGCATCAGCAAGTATGAAGAAGAGAGCATGGGAACGACGATAGAGATCGCGCTGAAGCTCGAAGAGATTTTGGATACGATCCTCATAACGCCTCTTGAGTTCCTCAAACCCGAGGTCGAGGAGCCGCTTGCAGCGGTCTTGGCGGACGGGCCTGAAGAATCCGTTACGCGTCTCGAGCGGCGGATCCTGGATATGATGGAGGAGCTCGGCTTCGCGATCTTCACGACCGCGTATGCCCCATTTCGCGCTGTTTCCTTCACCGAATCATCTCCAAAGGCGCGCGAGGAGTCCGAGAAGATCCTCACAGGGATCAGTGATTACTCAGAGCGGATGCTCAGGCGCGCGCGTATCCTGAGCAGCTTATCACACGTGATGCAGACCAGGTCGGTATTCGTGGTGAACGGACGAAGCAAATACGTCCAGATCGATAACACGGTCCTGATCGGGAAGGACGAGCTGGAGCATATCAGGGATCAGGACGAGTTCACGAGCGTGTTGGATGAGCGTACGAAGATCAAATGCCTTCTGCGTAGTTAGCTAGCTAGCTAGTCATGCGAAAAGTAGCGATTATCCTGGGCTCGAAGAGCGATCAAGTGGTGGCCGATAAAGCGATAACGGTGCTTGAGGAGCACCATGTTCCATATGAGGTGCAGGTCCTCTCCGCACATCGGAACCCAGAGGAGCTGGATCGGTACGTAACGGCGAATGAAGACTCAGTTGCAGTCTTCATTGCGATTGCCGGTCTGTCAGCAGCGTTACCGGGCGTGCTCGCCGCGAAGACCGCAAAGCCAGTCATCGGCGTTCCGGTGAGCGGGCCGTTGCTGGGCCTGGATGCGCTGCTCTCCATGGTCCAAATGCCACCCGGTGTCCCGGTCGGCGTGGTGGGGGTAGACAACGGTAAAAACGCTGCCTTGCTCGCGCTCAGAATCCTGAATGTGTAGCACGGCCGTCGTCGGTTTCTCTTTGTAACGATTCTGAGTCACACTTATTGCTCGAAGTGTGTTTTTATGGAGTTCACAGCTGCCGCCACGTGTGCACGAATCGCTGGAGTGCGGTCGCGTGTCCGAGCAGAGCGATGATGACGAGTGCCCACCCGAGGAAGGAGAGGCTTACGGGACCCGAAGAGGGCAGCGGAAGGGGATAGAGCACCGTGAGTGCCGTCGCGCCCAGAATAAGCACGATTCGATCCGCTCGCCCGAGTAGTCCGCCATACATCCGGCCGATCCCCACGGCCTGCGCCTGGGTGCCCATATACGAAGCGAGCAGAACGCCGAGGAGTGCCAGAAGACCGATTGGCCAGGGCGCGTAGCGGCCGAAGACGATCCCGCCGATCATCAACAGGTCTGCATAACGGTCGATAACGTGATCGAGGAAATCGCCCTTTTTGCTCGCGTTGCCCATCTCCCGAGCAACGAGCCCGTCGAGCCCGTCAAGAACCGCGTTGAGCGCGACAAAGACCGCGGCGAGGACGAGCAATAGGTTAATCGAGCCGTTGCCACCGTGGGAGAGGGCGAACGCTACGCCCGCCAGTGCGGCGCACAGGAGTGAGAGGAGGGAGAGCTGGTTTGGTGAGACCTCGCGTGCCACAAGCACTCGTACCGCCGCCCGTATAAATCCGAGCTTATCAACCACACCCCGCAGGAGCGAATCAAGTGCCATTGTACCCTTCGTCCTCTACGCTAATACTCTATCAAAAGGAAACTGTCTGAATGAAGAAAACAGCATACCAAGAAAAATGAAACACTGCCTGCACAAAACACAACAATTCCCTGCTCATTCATATGACCCGCGGCGAGAGGACCGCAGACAGATCTCTTCGATACACTCCGACCAGTCCGCCGAGCCCGGTTTGTACCGCTCTTGAAGTGCGACTCTTCGGCTGCGTTCGGCGCCTTCTTCCGTCTCTGCGGCTATGATCGCTCGCACCACGGACGCCACTTCTACCACGCGCTTGTCGCTGGTATCCACTTCATAGACGGTCTCACACAGCTCGACCGCTTCCGTTAGGATGAGATCGAGCACTTCGGCCTCGAGATTCTCCTGGATCTTCCGCGCGGAGAAGCCCTTCTGCGTGAGCCGCGCGGCGAGTGCAGACGGATGCGCGCGGAGCACAATGGCCACAGCGGGCCTGAGAAGGTGCGCCAGGTGCCCCTCGATCACAAGTACGCTTCCACCTGCAGACGTCTCCTTCTGGCGCACATAATCGTCCAACCGGTCGAGATCCGCGATCAAACTGCCCCGTTCGGGATCCACGCCGGTGTAAAAGCCTTCCGTCTCAACCACGAAATTGAGGTCGAGGCACGCGACCTCAGCGCTGCGACAGACGCTCGTCTTGCCCGTTCCCGGCGTTCCCGTGATCCCGATGATCATATCCCTTTCCCTTTGAACAGCATGGTGTACCATCACTTATCCTTCCATAAAATTCTGTGCGAAGCATGCGGCAGGCCAAACGATGCGCAAATTACGATGGAGGCTCCATGAAGGCAATGGGGGGCGCTTCTTTTGCGATCACCGCGTGCTACGCCCTCTCTGTAACAAGGTATTGGTGGGGGAAAGCGAAACTAATATAAAGCGAAGGTGTCAACAGTATCACAACCATCTCGCTTGAGTGGGTGGGAGCGCAGGCGGCGTTGCGCTTTATAAATGATGCCGAGAAACCGAAAAAGATAAAAACATATATATGGTGTAAAGGATAAATAAGAGCAAAAGGGGCAGAGGGAGATGAAGGCAATGGTAGAAGCGAAGCTGGATGCCAGATGTGCATCCAGTGAGGAAGAAGGCATGCTGAACCGAAACCTTTATATACCCCCTTTTCTTTTGGAAAAAAATTAGGAGGTGAAACGAAAAAAGATGAAGACAAAAATGATAGGGATTGCGATGGCAGCGATTATGAT
>JBNGDK010000001.1:0-103098 GCA_049975405.1 Candidatus Methanospirareceae archaeon | reverse complement strand
CATACCGTGAAGAAATAGATTTAAATAAGTTGTATTTCCACTGCATACGTCTCAGGAAAATGCCAGTAAGTTGGAAGGACATGAATGGGAACATCTCTTCATCCATCTTTTTGGGATGAAGCCGGTTTTGACAGCCCGTTCAAAACTAAGAATCACCGGGCGCTGCTTCGCTCCGCTACGGACTCATTCGGCCCCATGATGGCCCCGAACGCGGCACAACTGATAACGCTACCGCATGCCTAGATGGTGCGTCGAAGAAGTATAGCAACCGCCAGAAGACCGCCAACCGTTACAATTGCCGTCCATCCAGGGGATCGAGGCGTTGGCGTCGAACTCGACGTGTGCGCGCCGCCAACCATCTCTGCTGCCTGCTCCAGATCTTCCTGAAGCGTTCTGAGCGCTGCAATCGGCGTTGGTGGCACCAAACCGAGCGCATCTATCTGCTCAAACTGGGTGAGCACATGGGAAACGTAACTGGCCGCAGATTGCAATTCCTCAGCATCGTACATCATCGCCCCCAGTTCGGCATGATAACAGGCCTCCCGGAAATCCTCCAACGCCTGCTGCACATGGCGCTTCACCGGCTGTAAGTCCGCTGAAACCTCATACGTCTCGAGCTCACTCAGCATTCTCGTGGCATCATCATAGCTACTGCTCGCCCACACCTCACAGCCCGTGCAATCGTAGTTCCCGATGGCAGTCGCGATCTGCAGCGCGTCGTACTCTATTGTTGTCATGCTGGCGTTATACCAGGCCATAAATTCGCCCTCTTCCGCATTCTGCGCGCTCACAAGATCGCAAACACCACCCAGTACAAGAAGGAGCACCATACCAACGAGTACCCCCACAACACAACCTCCAGAAGCGTTCAAGCCCCGCATTAGATCTTTACCCTCCAACTGCAATTCTATTCGTCTTCCCGTTATATAAGGGTATAGGCAGCGTATGGCAGCGCAAAAAGTCTTTCCGGAACGCACGCTCCTGTCCAGGAGTAGATTTTTATAACCGCAACATGCCCTTTTAAAAACATGAGTACGCACACAGGGAAGATAAGCAAGCGGGAATTGACCAAGCTGCTCGAACGTGAATCAAGTATTCTTGAGTGTCTACGAGCCGTATTTAGCTCAGCGCAGCGTCTGTTTAATAAACCCGAAGTACTGGATGATTTGACCGTGGAGATCAAGGATTTTGAAGCGGATATCGTGAAACGCTACTTCTTCCCGGTCGATAAGACGATCGATGCGTTCACTGATAAACCGCAGTTCATCATTGATGAGCTCAGCAGAGCGAACGAAGCGGATAAAGCCAGGCTTTTGCACTACATCGAGCTGCTCGAGAAAGAGGTGGGCGAGAAGGAAGCGGGGGTCAAAGCGTTTAGAGCTGAAGTCAGAGAAGCTCGCGAGCTGCTAGCGCAGGTTTAAGCTCTGCGGTGATGAGGGCCTGACTGTGTTCCAGATGATGGAGAAGACTCCTTCAGCAGGATAAGATAGGAACCCTTCCCTTTCCTCTTTATATCTACCAATCTCCAATGAGGTAGTGAGGTGATTCATAAAGAATGCACAATACGAGGAAGCTCGTTTCAGGAACTGTACTGGTTGCGCTGCTCCTGTTCGCAGTACTCGCTGCTGGGTTAGCAGCTGCAGAGCGTGGGGAGATCTCGGTGGATGAGGCGTATCAACGGCTGCAGGAGCGGCCCGAGGAGATAACGCTGCTTGATGTCCGCGTTGCAGCAACCTACGATTCCGAGCATATACCGGGCGCGATCAACATCCCGGTCAAGGAGTTAGAGAGCCGTCTTGATGAATTAGATCCCTCGAAGGAGATTATCGTGTACTGTCAGGTAGGTGGCAGCAGCCAAATCGCCGCAGATATCCTTGTTCAGAACGGCTTTAAGGATGTGTACAGCATCACCGGCGGGATAAATGCATGGAAGGAGAAATATCCCACCACGCTCAGCTCACCGTCGCCTACGGTACTGGAAGGCGCGATCATGGCACCGCCGTTTACGCTGACGAGCGTCGAGAGCAGGACATTCAGCCTCAGTGATTTCCGCGGTAAGGTCGTGGTGCTCACGCTCATTATGACCTCCTGCAGTCTGTGTCAGGAAGAGATGGCTGAACTCGCGTATCTGCGCGAAGCATATCCCGAGGTGCAGGTGATAAGCGTGTCCATTGACCCGCTGGAAACCGATGAGAATCTGAGAAGCTTCAAGGAGGCCTACAACGCTGATTGGCTGTTTGCGCGTGACACGGAGGACCTGGCCCATAAATATCAGGGGTATGTTCTCGCCACGCCAACCGTGGTAGTCATCACTCCGCAGGGGTACATCAGCTTCCGGAAGGTGGATACGGTGCACCGGGAAGAGCTCTTGTCGGCCGTGGAGAGCGCGTACCGGGAAGAAGGCGAGCTCATCCCCAGCCCGACACCGGCACCGGATTCAAAAGGGATCCCTGGATTCGAGGCAGGCGCAGTCATTATGTGCTTCTCTCTTCTGATTGGCCTGCGATGGCTCGGGAAACGAAGCAGACGATAGTGCGCGGCTCGGGAAGCAGAAAATGATGAGAACTCAGCGTACGCTATCTAACAGGTCATCGAGTACCGCGTCATCGAGCATAATAAAGCCCTTGGTGAGCTTTGCGATGCCCTTAAAGAATGCTGAGAGTTTGTACTCATACACTGCGTCGCAGAATGCGGGTACCCACTTTAGAAGGTGCTCATCCATAAACCCCCGCTGCAGCTTCAGGTACTCTTTCATGTCCTCACGTGTCTCTGCCTTCAAGGTCTCCGCAGAGAGGTACTGCATATATTTGAGCTCAAAGCCGATGTAATCCTCAGGCTCGGGATACTCCTTTGATTTCGTGACACCCGCTTTTTGGTACGCCTCCTTCACGCTCACCAGGGGCATTCCCAGCCGTTTCCCGCTCAACCACCAGGCCTCGTAGGGCTCGATGGGCAGCCGATGCGGGCCGATAAAGAGGAGCGTGTATTCATCCCGGAGATCTTCGTGGAGTGCCGCAGTGTCCCGCCCTTTATTTCGCTCCACAAAGGCTTTTAATAGCTGAAATCCTTCCGTAAGCTCTGCGTTGAGGTCCAACGCAGTTAACTGCCCGAAATCAAAACGCGCGTTCACCACATCGTCAGCGAACTCGCGAGTCGGCTCTTCGATATACATGCGACTCAAAAACCCGTAAAAGTTCGTTCGCGTCTCCAATACCTCAGTTATCTCGTTCATTCTATTCTTTCTCACGCTCCAACTTCTCCAACGACCGTTCAACTGCCTTCACCGGTCTGCACTTCGTGCAATATTTGAGCAGCTCTAACCGTTCTTCTATGGTGAGCTCGCCTTCGTCCGTACCGGTCTTCATGGTCTGTGCTATTCGGTCGAATGCTGCTTTGGGCATAAATAGCTCGCCACAGCCAGCACAGGGCACGAACTCGACTTCGATCAGTTGCTGTGGGGTCTGTTCCATCAGCTGTGATAAATTGAGCACGGGGTGTAATGTGATCACCTCTTCAGGGCAGGCCTGCTCACACATGCTGCAGGCGATGCAGTGCCCGTAATCAAACTCGAGCTTGTTAATCGCCTTGCTCAGTGCATGGGTGGGACACATGGTCACGCAAGCGTTACAGAGCGTGCACTTAGTAGCCTCGATTGCAACCTCGGCGAAGGGATACGGAGTATCTTTCTCGACCAGGTGCGGCTGCACGCCGGTCTGCACCGAAAGCGCTCGCAGCAGCTCGAGCAGAATCTCACGCTTCGGCTGGGCAAGGTCAATCGGCACGCGCTTCCGTATGGAGGACGGCTTGAGCTGCTCAACGAACGCAGAAACCGTCTTTGTAAACGCCTCCGGTGTACGGATCGCAGCATCAAGCAGGAGCACACGTTTCCCCATTCTGAAGGCGTCCAGCGCTTTCTGTGCAAAAGCGGTCACGGCTTCAAGCTCTTCATACAGGCTCTCCTTGCAGGCCCAGAGGATGATCCCGTCGGCACCCTGCACGAACGCGCTGAGGAGGTGCGCCTCTGAGATCACATCGGTGCAGGGCACGAAGAGCGGTAATACAGGAGGATAGCGGAGTTTTCGCCTGCCTACCTCATTTAGCAGCTCGAAATGTTCGTCCCCGGCAAAGAGGAGTACCTTCGGACGCACATCGGCGGATAATAAGCTCTCTATCTGGGAATACAGGAGTTGATTGGGAGCGTCACGCAATTGAGGAACGGAGAGGGGGCACAGTGAAGCACAGAGCCCGCAACCCTGACAGCTTGCCACATCGAAGATCACATCGATTCCCTCCCGCTCGATCGCCTCGTGGGGGCACCGTAAACAGAGCTCACAGCCCTCTATTTCACTCCGCCCACTGGCACACCGCTTCAAATCCACAGACAGATACCGCGGCTTCGTCAGTTCGTTTAGATTCGCGACAAGTTCAGAGACCTGCATGCACGCATCCTGGTAATCATCAGCGGTATAAATGCCGAAGTAGCTCGGACCCTGCCAGTGCTCATCGATGATGAGAATGTGGCCGAGATGCAGTAGCTCAGTATCATGGAGCGTAATGGCACGGGTCGGACACCAGTCCACGCACTTACCGCAGTCATCGCAGCGCTCGTCGATCCAGTAGACTGCGTCGTAATGTATCGCATCCTTCGGGCATGCCGCTGTGCAAAGACCACAGGATATGCATTTCTCCTGGTCTATCCTGCGCTCGATCTCGACCTCGAAATCGCCGATATCGCCCTGGATGTCCTTGAGTGTGCCGAGGTGCAGCTCCACATCTTCGCACCATTCAGGCACGGTATCCGTCAGCAGATGGACGTGGGCCATCTTCGATAGCCGTTTCGCGAGCTCAAATGTACCGCCGGCGTTCTTGCCGACGACCAGAACCTCGCGGCCTGTGTCCAGATCGATCGTATCAGGCCGTGGGAGCGAGTCCGCCAGCTCGATCGAGCGAATGAGCGCGGAGATCATGCTCTTCGCCTTCTCTGTTGCTTCCTTTTTATCATGCACCCAGCCGCAATGCTCGCGGAGGTTCAGGAAATACGTTTCAGCGTCAAAACCAGCCATGAGCCGATTGATAACGCGGTTCTTCTCGGTACATGCCGCGATGATCACGCCGTCGAGCTCGAATCGACGCAGGTCATCGATAATATAATCCAGATCACGCTGGCAGAGCTGATCAAGCGTCTCAACAACCTCAACCTCGTTTTTGAGACTCTTCTTGATGCTCTTCAGATCAATATCCATAGTTTTATTACAGGTACAGAGGAATACACCCAATTTCATGATCTTATTTCGCTCCTTCACCTACCATCGTTTTAGTATCTTAAAACCAACTTGCTTGTTTATAACTCTTCAATTTTATTTTACGCCATACGCGCGCCGCTTCCTCGTCACATAGCTGGCGCGGTCAGCGCACGAACTTGATCACGCCGCTCTCCGGTGAATAGAGGATCCCGTCACGCTTCATCGCTTCAAGTATCTCTTCAACTTTATCGCGCTCCATCCCCTCCTCTTCTGCGAGGTTGAGGACTTCGTCGATCGGCACATCCTCGCCGTATTCCTTCTCCAATTCCTTGATGAGCTCCTTTATCGAACGCGCGCGGTCCCGCCGGGTCTTCGTCGTGCCCGCCGCGACCCAATCGACATCGAGTCTGCCCGTTTCGGGATCCACAAAGACCTGTTTCAAACAGGTGGTGACCACCTTGATGACCTGCTCGGCATCCTCGCTGGTGACCGTATCGCTGAGCCGCGCACGTGCACGCGCCTCACCGAGCCGTATCAATGCTTCTAACTGCCGCGCCGTGATCGGCACGGGCGCGTCTGCGTCCTCGTAACCTTGGCGTCGAAGGCCGATATAGAATTCCATGAACTTTTGCTTCGCCGCTTCACTCATGATCGGAAAGATGTTGCGCTTGCTCCAGGCGACGTATTTCCGCAACAAGTCTTCGGAGATCGCGGGCTTCATCGCCTCTACCTGCTCCCGAAACCGCTCCCTGCTCTCCTCTTCGAACTTCCCGCGATGCTCGTAGCGCGCGAGTAGCTCTCCCGCATAGTGCGTCTCGATGATGTGCTCCGCAGTTCTGGTATCCCGCTCCTCGTTCGGCCGATCGATCATGGTATAAATAAGGTCGAATCGTGAGAGGAGTGTCGGCGGCATGTTAATCTGTTTGGAGATCGGCTCGTAGGTATTGAACCGCCCGCCGATCGGATTTGCCGCGGCCAGGAGCGCGCATCGTGAGTTCAATCGTGCCATAATGCCCGCTTTCGCGATTGATACCGTTTGCTGCTCCATCGCTTCGTGAAGAGCGTCTCGATCTTCCTTCTTCATCTTATCGATCTCATCAACCGCCGCAATCCCTTTGTCTGCGAGCACAAGCGCTCCGGCTTCGAGCGTCCACCGCCCCTCGCCAAATTCGTCGCGCACGGCTGCAGCCGTGAGTCCTGCAGAGGAGCTGCTCTTGCCGCCGGTGTACAGTCCGCGCGGAGCTAAATTCACTAAATACGTGAGCAACTGGCTCTTCGCCACGCCTGGATCGCCGACGAGCAGCACATGGATGTCGCCCCGTACCCGTGTCTCATCCGGGAGTTGCTTGCTGATCCCGGAGAATAACTGCAGCACCATCGCCTCTTTTATCTCCTCGTAGCTGTAGATCGAGGGTGCGATGCTGCGGATGAGCCGCTCATAGACATCAGGCAGATCTTTCAGCTCCATGATCCGGTGCTCATCCTCTTCGGTGATCACAATCTCCTCAAATTCCTCTTCTTTGAGCTCCAACGCCGTGCCGTCGAGGTAAATATCAAAGAAGAGCTTCTTGCCGTACTGTGTTACCCGCTGATAGGATCGCAAAATGCCCGTGACAATGACCCGATCACCGGGAGCGACCTCACCCGCGATGTCGTCCTCCAGATTGACATCTAGAGCCTGTGGTAATTCACCGCCCCGAAGCTCTTCCGGTGACTCTTGTAGCCGAACCTTCTGCGCATTGACAAATCTCGACTTGTCCGCGCGTAAAATGAACCGCTGCCCCCTGCGACCGCACCCGCCGTCCTCTTGCGGGCACTCGTAGGGCTCCTTGAACTGTGTCCCGGCCTGTAGCACAGAAAAGATATGGTGGCAGAAGGGGCACTCAAACGCTGCTTCCACGATCCGCGGTCTCACCTCTGTCGCCTTGCTCACCAGCCCTTCGATACTCACCAGTTTACCGATGTCATTACTGCGGATGTCCCTGATCGCGACCTTCATCGGCAGCTTGACGATCCGCAAATTCGCTTCGTCCAGCGTTACACCGGTCGGGATATCCATCTCCCGTAACGCGCGGGTCGCCGATTCGATGATAACATCCGGATCCTCGAGGAGCATTTCGGCCATTGCTGGATCGTAAATGTCCAGGTCCGCGAACTTCACGAGTAAGCTGCGCCGCTCCGGGTATGAATTGGAGAGATCAACGGTCTCATGCCAGTAATACCGTTTCAAAAAGTCCTCCCACTTCTCCGTTACCAGGTCCTGCATCATCGCACCCGCCGCATCCGACCCCACCTCGTGATCACGTCGCGGCTCATACCAGTGGTAAATATATGGTACCAGAGCTTTTGTTACTATCTACTCACTCACCGACCGTCATGCGGAGTAGTCATGACGAATGCGGGCGAGTGGTGAGCGGAGCGTTGATGTGAATGTTAAGCTTAGCGGTCGTCTTTGACGGTGCGGGCGTGATCTATGCGCCCTTCAGGATCATCAAGGATATGCAGCGTGGGCTGACAAAGCGAAGTCGTATCTCCGGTATTACCTGCACGGATAGGCTGGCAACGGGCGCGATGGTTATCCTGGAGACGAGGTATGAAGAGACGCTGGAGCATGAGGACCCCACGAACCTATTTGCAGAGGTGGTGAGGGCGCGCGAAATAGAAACAAAGGTTATTTATAAGCGCGAAGGGGTGAGCGATGAGGACGTCCGGGAGATCATATTGCAAGACAGGAGTGTCACGCTGCGTGATGTGCATGAGGTGGTGAGAAAGTTGCGCCGCTGCGATATTTTGCCAGTCCTTGGTATCGGTTTGATCCTGGAGATGGCCCCAGCGCGGATACGCTACGTCATTGCCGGCGGGATCAATCTGTTTCCAGGAACGCTGAAGCTATTTAAGGAATTACGTGAGTTAGGGATTCAGACATATATAGCATCGGGGGATAGAATCGAACGGCAAGAGATGGCGATCTATTTACCGGATGTCCCCCCTGAGCACATGTATGGCACCATGAAGCCGGAAGACAAACGAGATCTGGTACGGAGTCTGAAGGAAAAGTACCGGGTGATGATGGTCGGGGATGACCGGAACGATTATCTCGCGATGCGTGAGGCGGATATAGCGGTATTGTCCTTACAGGAAGCTGCGAGCAGACCACAGGAAGTGTTTGACGTGGCGGATTTCAGAATAAAAGATATAGGAGAGGTACGAGAAATAGTAGAGGAGCTGCGTGGATAAAAATGGCGGGTGCGAAAGAGGAGATTAACCTGAAATCGCTGGCTGAAGAGTTACGGAACTTCGAGGGGATCACGCGGAAACGGGCGATCAGCAATCTGGTGCGAAGGCTGGGGAACTCGGACAAGGTGGGAAGCCGAACGATAACGGCCTTTGGCGAAGATGCCGCTGTGCTCGCGGTCAACGATGACATGTACATTTTACTTGCGGTCGATGGCATTTGGGGTAAATTATTAAGTGCAGACCCGTGGTGGGCGGGATATTGCGCGGTGCTCGTGAATGTAATGGACATCGCAGCGATGGGGGGCGTCCCTCTGGCGATGGTGAATTTGACTTCGACGCAGCGGCGGGATATCTGTCTCGAGCTGGGACGGGGCATGCAAGATGGCGTGCAGAAGTTTGGTGTTCCCATGGTCGGCGGGCACATGCACCCAGACACGATCTACGACGCGATCGACGTGGGAATTGTGGGCACGGTGAATCGGGATAGCGTTATTTATTCCACCGGCGCGCGGCCCGGTGACAAGATCGTGGCTGCGATCGATCTTGAAGGACAGATTTATCCGAGCTATAACCTCGCCTGGGACACCACGACCATGAAATCATCCGCAGTGATAAAGCAGCAATTGGAGACGATGGTGACCATCGGGCAGCAGCAGTTAGCAACTGCAGGCAAGGACATCAGTAATCCCGGCACAATCGGCACGCTGGGGATGTTACTGGAGAGTTCCCGGGTAGGGGCACTGGTGGATCTGACGAAGATTCCTCGTGTGGACTCGAACAGGATACCGCTTGCCCACTGGTTAAAGCTGTACCCTGGAACGGGTTTCGTGCTCACGGTTAAAGACGAAGAGCGTGGCCGAGAATGCATCCGGATCTTCGAAGCTGCAGGTATAGCGGCCTCGATCATCGGCGAAGTGGATGCGAGCAGACACTTGAAGCTCACCGATGGGAATGATACGGTCACTCTTTTTGATTTCACGCGAGAGATAATAACCGGAATCGTGAGCGAAGAGAGTGGTTGAGTGCGTTATCTTCTAACTAAGATATTCATGGACGCGGCCTGGGACGAGCTGGAGGAGAAGATACGGGCGGGTACGATTGAGCGAAGTGATGCGCTTTTTCTGGCTGCGCACCCTTCCTACCTGTTTAACATAGCTGATACGCTACGAGGGGAGCAAAACGGCGATGTGGTCACGTATCTTGTGAATCGGAACATCAATTTCACGAATATCTGTGTGGGCACCTGCAAATTCTGCGCATTCCGCGAGGTGAACGAGTCGGGCTATCTGCTGAGTCTGGACGAGATCTTGGCTAAGGTCGCAGAAGCGGTGGAGAAGGGCGCTACAGAGATCTGTATTCAAGGTGGTCTTCATCCCGAGCTCACGGTGGAGGACTACTGTGCGATTCTCGAGGGCGTGAAATCGCAGTTTGCAGTGCATTTGCACGCGTATTCGCCCATGGAAGTCTATCACATAGCACAGCAGTCGGAGATGAGTGAGGATGAGGTTCTCAGAGCGTTCAAACGCGCGGGACTTGGCTCTATGCCCGGAACGGCTGCGGAGATCCTCAAGGATTCCGTGCGTGCGATCATCTGCCCGACGAAGCTGAGCACCGCGAAATGGTGCGAGATCATAACGACCGCGCACCGCCTGGGAATCCCGTCAACGGCGACAATGCTGTATGGGCATATCGAGACGTTGGAGGATCGAATTGATCATCTCTTCACGATTCGCGCGATTCAGAAGGAGACGGGGGGATTTACTGAATTCGTGCCCCTGAAGTTCATGGATAAGAACAACGAATTGGGACGGATGGTGAAGCGGGCGCTCTCGTTCTTCGAGGACGCCGTGGTTCATGCGCTCGCCCGGGTCATTCTGCATCCGTACTGCAGGAATCTTCAGGTATCCTGGGTGAAGCTCGGCCCGCGGGATGCACAGCGGATGCTGGCTTTTGGCGCGAACGACCTGGGCGGGACGTTGATGGAGGAGAACATTTCGCGATTGTCCGGCTCGCCCTCGGGCGAGTATATGAGTCCTGATGAGTTCGAGCGGCTGATCAGCGAGGCAGGCCGCATACCAAAGCGACGGACGACCTTATATAAGATAAATTGAGTTGTGCAAGCACCGGATGAGCGAATTCCAAAAGCCTTTAGAACGCTGCAGCCTGGAGAAAGCACCTGCGATCACCGATCAACGCTACGGCACACCACCGGAGAAGCGCCCTATACGTGAGCACCTCGAGCACGGCGTGATGACGATTGATAAGCCTGCGGGGCCCACATCGCATGAGGTCGTGGCCTGGATCCGAGCACTGCTGGAGATGAACAAGGCGGCGCATACCGGCACGCTCGACCCGAAGGTGACTGGCGTGCTCCCCGTTTTGCTCGGCACGGCGACGAAGCTCGCAGAGAGTTTCGTGGGCGATAAGGAATATGTATGCGTGATGCGGGTCCACAGTCCGGTGGACGAGAGCAAGCTGCGGGAAGTGAGCGCGGAATTTGTGGGTGAGATCTACCAGCGCCCGCCGTTGAAGTCCGCGGTCAGACGCAGAATACGAAAACGAACCGTGCATTACCTTGACGTTATGGAGATCGCGGATAAGGAGGTGCTCTTGAAGATCGGGTGCGAAGCAGGCACGTACATACGCATGCTCTGTCATCACCTCGGGCTCGCTCTCGGCGTTGGTGCGCACATGGCCGAACTGCGACGAACGAAGTCGTTCCCGTTCACCGAGGAGACGCTGACGACGCTCCACGACGTGAAAGATGCATACGTCTTTTACCAGGATGGCGATGAGCGAATGCTGCGGCAGTTGGTCATGCCGCTGGAATATGCAGTCAGGCACCTGCGCTGCATCATTGCGAAGGATAGCGCGGTGGATGCGCTCTGTCACGGTGCTGATCTGAGTGCGCCGGGGATCGCGCGGATCGAAGAAGGAATAAATAGAGGAGACACCCTGATAGTATATACCGCAAAGGGAGAAGCTGTGAGCTTTGGCGAAGCGGTGCTGAACTCACAGGAAATGCTTCGGGCCGAGAAAGGTATATGTGTAGAAACACGGAAAGTACTTATGAAGCCCGGGACATATCCTAAAGGTTGGAGAAGTAAAGCCGAGGTGGCTGAGCGGTAAGGCGCAGGCCTGGAGCTCTCCGGACTAGATAGCCTGTGTTCCGAAAGGAACTCAAGGGTTCAAATCCCTTCCTCGGCGCATACGTATGCTTGGAGAAGCGAGAACGGATAAAGATGACCGAAGAAGGGGAGAAGGGCGCACAAGCACAAGCAAAAGCAGAAGCCAAACCCAAAGCCAAAACGAAGGCGACGAGTAAAGCCACGGGTAAAGCCACGGATAAGGTTAAAGAGAGCGAAGCGGAGAAAGCGGATTTCAGGCACATCGTCCGGATCCTGGATACTGACCTGGATGGTAATAGACATGTTATCCACGCGCTCTGCGGGATAAAAGGAATCGGACAGCGCGTGGCACGGGTGCTGGTCGCGTCTACGAGCGTAGACCCGAATCAGAAGATGGGTAACCTTTCAGATGATGATATAGAGCAGCTCAAGAACGCGATCACCAGTGTTGAGAAGCGCTTACCGCAGTGGATGCTGAATCGACGGAAAGACATCCTCACGGGTGATGATAAACATATTATGGGCGCGGATCAGGTGCTGCAGTTACGTGAGGACGTTAATTTGCTCCGGAAGATCCGGTCGTATCGTGGTATACGGCACGAGCGTGGTCTGAAGGCGCGTGGACAACGCACGCGATCCACGGGCCGGCGAGGGCTGGTCGTTGGTGTTATACGCAGGAAGCAGTTGGCAGCGAAGGGAGGCAAATAACCGGGGGCGAGAGGAGAAGATGGGACAACCAAAACAGAGAAAGAAACGATACGAGAAGCCACGACGGCCGTGGGAGATGACGCGAATGAAAGAGGAGCGCGAGATCACAGAGGCCTTTGGCCTGAAGAGCAAACGAGAGATCTGGAAGGCTGATAGTGTGGTCAAGCGTTACCGACGCGAAATCCGCGCGATTCTGGCTGAGATCGCA
The DNA here is from genome assembly GCA_049975405.1 of Candidatus Methanospirareceae archaeon. Lineage (GTDB taxonomy): Archaea > Halobacteriota > Syntropharchaeia > Alkanophagales > Methanospirareceae > JACGMN01. The sequence continues at coordinate 90,574 of JBNGDK010000001.1, read as the reverse complement.
GGCATGAAGCCTACAGAACACACCTTACGGAAGCGCGATGCGATCTTAGCGGCCTTGCGCCGACGCGGGATACTGCGCGAGAGTGAAGGCTCTACCGGCCGTGTGGAGGACGTCCTGGCACTGACCGTCGAGGATCTTCTGGAGCGGCGACTGCAGACCCGGGTCTACAAGAAAGGGCTGGCCAACTCGCTCAAACAGGCGCGTCAGCTCATTGTGCACGGTCATATCGCGGTTGATGGCCGACGGGTGACTGTTCCGTCGTACATTGTGGATGTGGACGAAGAAAAGAAGATCGATTACTATGGCGCGCCACCGATCGTGGTAAAACCGAGACCGATGACAGGAGGAGAGGCAGAGGAGGTGACGCGATAGCATGGTCGAGGATCGTTGGGCGATCGCGCACATCTTCTCGTCATTCAATAATACCATCATTACGATTACCGATAGGACTGGCGCGGAGACAATTGCACGCGCATCCGGGGGGATGGTGGCGAAAGCGGACCGCGATGAGAGCTCCCCGTACACCGCGATGCTCATGGCGCAACAGCTGGCAGACAAGCTGAAAGAGCGGGAGATACGGGGATTGCGGGTGAAGGTGAAGGCGGCCTCGGGCCGAAAATCGCGGACAACCGCACCCGGTGCACAGGCGGCGATTCGCGCGTTTGCTCGTGCTGGATTGCGCATCGGAAAGATCGAGGACGTGACACCGGTCCCGCACGACGGCACGAAACGGCCGGGTGGCAAACGTGGTAGGCGAGTTTAAGGTGCTGTGACGTCTGGTGGGGACGCATTATTAAGATTGAAATGGACGTGGAAATAGCGGAACGCGGAGAGACCGAGGTAAAGTTCATACTCTCGGGCGTGAAGGTCCGTTTTGCCAATGCATTACGGCGAACGATGATCGCGGACGTAGCGAAGCTTGCCATCGATGAGGTGAACATCCTTGAGAACACCTCGCTCTTATACGACGAGCAGTTAGTGCTCCGGTTGGGCTTAGTTCCGTTGACAACGAAGCGGCATGAGTTTGGGCCTCAAGACCGGGTTTCATTGACCCTAGAAGCGATCAGTCCGGAACGGGAGGGGTATACCGTTGTCTATTCCAAGGAGCTTATCTCCTCCGATCCGACCGTGGAGCCGGCGTATGGGAATATCCCGTTAGTAAAGTTGATCTCATCGGAGCGTGAAGTGGGTGGCTTGAAGTCGGTTGCCCGCCAAAGGATCGCCCTGGAGGCGTTTGCACGTTTGGGATGCGGACGTGAGCATGCGAAGTGGCAGGCCGTCACCGCCTGCAGCTACCAGGAGCTGGTTGACGGGGGGCATAAAGGCTCTCTGCTCTTTACGGTCGAGAGTGATGGTGCGCTGCCGGTGGATGAGATCATCAGCGAAGCGGCGAATTTATTGCGCGCAAAGTGCGAGCATGTGCTCGCGGGGTTAAACGCGATTTGCTAACCGTCTGAATCTGAATAATACCTGTTTTGATCTGGTTCTGATCGTATGCGACGATCATAGCGCGATCAGCCCCTTTCTTTTCACGAACGAGACCGGAAGCGAAATCAAACCTTATAAAGAGAGTGAAGGTAAAGACTAGACGACGTGAGAGCGGTAATACCCTTCAAGCAGGCAGGCGCAAAATCGCGTTTGGGCACGTTATTGAGCGAGAACGAACGTGAGGAGCTCGCACTGTGCATGCTCAGGGACGTGTTAGCAACGCTTGCTCGATCGACGATCCGCGAGGTTGAGATCATCACGACTGCTACTTCGGCTGATCTCATAACGGTGACAGAGCAACATAGTGCTGCAAACATAAGCATCACCGCGCATGAAGATACCCGGGACTTGAATGATGCGCTCAACGAGCTGCTCGCGGACGAACGAGAGCCGGTACTGATCGTCATGGCCGATATTCCGCTCGCGCTGCCCGCGACGATTAATGAGATCGTTGCGCACCCCGAAGAGGTGGTGATCGTGCCGGGACGAAAAGGAGGTACGAACGCGCTATTCCTGCGAAACCCGTCAGCGTTCTCAGTCTCCTACTATGGGATGAGCTTCACGAAGCATCGCGAGCTCGCACAGCGGCGGCATTTGCGCTTCTCGATCCATGATTCGTTCTTTATCAGTACGGATATTGATGAGGTGGACGACCTGATCGAGCTATTGATTCATGGCACGGGGTACTCGACCACGTATCTTCGTCGTATTGGTGTACGACTGCTTGCGGATAAGCAGGCGAAGACCCGTGCGGTGATCATGCGCGGCACAGCAGAAGAGCGGGAAAAGTAGAAAGCTTTTTTACTTTGCGGCCTTCTAGCCACATCAAGGAGAAAGGCAAAAATGGAATTGGAAGGAGTTGAGATAGACGATACCTTTGCTGAAGCGTTTCCCATAAAGGTTGCACGTGTGTTGATCACGGCAGTGAACGAGAAGTGGGCGATGGAAGCGGCGAAAGAGGTTACAGGGTTCGGCACGTCGGTCATCATGTGCCCTGCGGAGGCGGGCGTGGACGGCGTTGTCCCAGCTAAGGAGACACCCGATGGACGTCCTGGTGTAAACGTGATGTTCTGCACCTTTGGCTATAAGGCACTGGATGCGCAGTTGCTTGCCCGCATTGGACAGTGCGTTTTCACTTCACCGACCGCTGCGGTCTTCAATGCGCTTCCCGCAGAAGAAACCGAGAAGGAGTTCAATATCGGCTTTAAACTCAAGTTCTTTGGCGATGGGTACGAAAAAGAGGATAAGATCGGCGGTAAAGCTGTCTGGAAGGTGCCAATCATGGGCGGCGAGTTCGTGGTGGAGACAAACTTAGGTGCACGAGAGGGCGTCGCTGGCGGTAACTTCTTTATCTTCGCCAAGGACCGAGATACCGCGTTGAAAGCGGCTGAAATGGCTGTAGACGCGATTAGATCTGTACCCGGTACGATTACGCCGTTCCCTGGAGGTGTTGTTGCATCGGGCTCGAAGGTAGGTTCGAAGAAGTACAAGTTCATGCACGCTACGACGAATGAGCGATACTGCCCGACTCTGAAAGATCAGGTTGAAGATACCGTGATACCCGTAAACGTTAACGGTGTTTTTGAGATTGTGATCAACGGCGTCAGTGAAGACGCGGTGAAGGCTGCGATGGCGACGGGTATTAAAGCAGCAGTTAAGGTCCCCGGTGTGGTAAAGATAACGGCGGGTAATTTCGGCGGCACCCTAGGGAAGTATCAGTTCCAGCTCAAGGATGTCTTGGGGCTGTAGCGCATTAGCAACGCTGTAACAAACCGTCCCCCGAGCAGAGAACGGAAGAGGCCTGAACAGCCTCTTTCTTCATTTTATTTTTAGGTTCGTTTCGTACGGGTGAAATCATGCAGGTAGCCCATAAGGAGCGTTTATGAGTGAGCTTCCATCCAACGCACTCGCCGAACTCCAACACCGGATCGGCTACCAGTTCACAGATCAGACGTTGCTGGTGACTGCCCTCACCACAAGCTCGTACACACAAGATCACCCTGAGATCGCCAATTATCAGGAACTGGAGTTCCTCGGCGATCGCGTTATCAGCTTGATCATAGCTGAATATCTATTTGCCCAGAGTTCACTGGACGAGGGTAAGATGACGTTCCTCAAGGCGGAGATCGAGCGTAACGAGCAGCTCGCAGCGTTCGGCGAGCAACTCGGTTTGACCGCGTTTATCAGAGCGACTGAACCTCACGTTGAGATCAGCGCTAAAGTGGTTGCGGACGTCTTTGAGGCTATTTGCGGTGCTATTTACAGGGATAGCGGGGAGGCAGAAGGACTGCGAGAGGTGAAGCGGTTTCTGAACCAATTCGATCTATTTACGCGGCTGCAGGAGCGTCTCGCGATTGAAGAAGCGTTCCTGCCCGTGCGAAACCAATTTGAGAACAGATTTCGCGAGATCTATCGGCGCAACCCCGAGATCAGGTTCACGTACGAGTCTCGGGGTGAAGCGCACCAGCTGGAGTGGCGGGTCGAGCAGTGCGCAATCAAAGACCCGGCAACAGGCGACTTCAGGGATTTGAAGGGTGTGCGGAGTGGGCAGTGGTTTAAGAGCAAGAAGGATGCGGAGACGGACGTACTGATGCAGGCGCATGAATATATGTCTAAACGAGGCTGGCGCCTCAACGCCCTCGCGGCCCTTTAAGTTGTGTGTGCCGTACCTACCACATCGCTCCAACAGTCATCAACGCGCCCGCAAAGAGCGGGATCGTGAGATTGTCATCCAGGTAATAACCACGAAGTCTCAGTGGCACCCCATCCGCCACGGTGGCGCCCAGCGCGCCGACGGCCGCTACGGGTATCGAGAAGCGCATCAGCCAGCCAATTACAAAGCACGTAACGAACATCACGAGCAGCACCTCCAGCCGTTTCCTTCTGCCTTCCTGCCATCGTGGTTCTGAATCAATGAGCACTCTGGTGAGTGCCGAGGTGGTATCTCCGAGTGCCAGCATGAGGATCGCCGAGATCGCAATGCCTTTCTCGAAGATGAGTATACTCAGGAATGCGCCGATGACGAAGAAGACGTAGGCAGGGATGGTTCGGTGCTCCCGTTCCCTGAGAGCGGGCAGCGTAATGCGTCCGCGAAATCGTAACCATTCAAGGAGGACGAGGATACAGAAACCGATAAGAAAGCCGAGAAGGATCCAGTACTTGGGAAAGATGAGATAGAGCACGGGAATAATTACCCCGCAGACATGCAGCGCTTTTCGCCTTATCTCAGCCCATACCAGGTGCGATTGCGTGGCTCGCATGTTACTACATACAATCCCTGGAAGCTATCGCCGTACCTTGAGGTTTGATAAGAATACCTCTGTAAACGGGCGGGCGCTATTTTGGATTGCGGAACAGTAGCAGGAGTAGCAGGGTGCTAGCGCATCAGGCGAACATAACGGCTGACGCATCAGGCGAACATAACGCCCGCTTCTTTTGTGGTGAGATAATCCCACTGCTTGCTCTCTTTGACTTTCTTGATCGCGCGTTCGAATTCCTCCATGCCAACCGCCTTTTTCTCCAAGCGTGCGGTAAACATGCCGGCTTCGACCACAATCGCCTTGATATCTGCGCCCGTTGCATGCTCGGTAAGTTTCGCTAGGGACTCGAGATCCACGTCTTTCGCCAGCTTCATCGGCCCGGTATGGATCTTGAAGATCTCCAGCCGCCCCTGTCTATCAGGCACCGGCACATGGATGATACGATCAAATCGACCAGGTCGAAGCAGTGCGGGATCGAGAATGTCCGGCCTGTTCGTGGCGCCGATGATGCGTACCTCGCCACGCTGATCGAACCCATCCACTTCTGCCAGGAGCTGCATCATCGTTCGCTGCACCTCTCGCTCGCCCGAAGTACCATCTTCGATCCTTCGTGCCGCGATCGCATCGATCTCGTCAATGAAGAGTATAGAAGGTGCTTTCTCCTTCGCCAGTTCGAACAGCTCACGCACCATCCGGGCACCCTCGCCGATATACTTCTGCACCAGTTCAGAGCCAACGACGCGGATAAAGGTGGCTGAAGTACGGTTTGCCACCGCTTTCGCGAGCATGGTCTTGCCCGTTCCGGGCTCGCCGATGAGAAGCACGCCCTTCGGCGGCACCACACCGATGCGCAGGAACCGTTCGGGATCGGTAAGCGGGAGCTCAACGATCTCTGTTACCTCCTCTATCTGGCTCTCTAACCCACCGATCATGCCATAATCAACGTCGGGGGATTCGATTACCTCCATGCCGTAGACCGAGGGATCCTTTGCAGATGAAAGCACACTGACGACCGCGAGTGACTGCTGATTCAAGCCCACCTGTGCGCCCGCGAAGAGTTTATGGGGCTCGCAGAATTGGGTTGAGTAATGTACGACAAAACGCGGACCGGTGCTGCTCCGCACGACCAGCTTATTATCGTCAATGACCTCAACGACCGTACCAATAATCAACGGTGGGGCACGCAACTTCTCCAGCTCAGACCGCAACTTTCGCAGTTCACCCTCATAACGCGTTCGCATATCCTCATAATACCGTCCTTCGCGATTCATACGCTCCAGTCGATCTCGTAGCCGGTTATTTGACTCCTCCAGTTGCTTAATGCGGTCATGAAGGTAGCGTGAGTATTCATCATCTGACGGAACCCCAACACTGCTCGCTTTCATGTTATCCCCTCTATTTATTACTGCACGTGTGATAATATATAAGATACTAGCGGTTAGATAGACGCAGGAGGTTTTGACATGGCCGAATGCGAGATATGTGGCGCGACAATAGTAGGAAAGACGCAGTTTATTACCATTGGTAGCTCGCAGCTCCGCGTCTGTCGCGCATGTGCGCGATATGGAACGAGCGCACAGGAGAGTCAGCCAGCAAAGGCGCGAACGTTACTCGGCAGCTTCACGAGCGAGCAGGAGCAACTCGCACGGGCAAAGCAGCGTCTGTACGAGCAGATGGATCATGAGCTGGAGGAGGAGCTCGAGATCCCGGAGGATTTCGGCCGACGGATAAAGGAGGCGCGAGAACGGGTCGGATTGAAGCAGACAGAGCTCGCGCAACGGATCAACGAGAAGCAATCCTTGCTCCGGAAGATCGAGCATGAGGAGATTATACCCACGGACGAGGTACGGGCGAAGCTCGAGCGTGTCCTCAAGATCTCGCTATGACGTACTCGACGGCCGCAAGAGGCTGAGATACACCATGCTTATGATCATAGCGACAGCCAGCGCCGAGATAAACGATAGCTCGCCACCGATCAGTGCAAAACCACGCTCAAGCGTGAACAGCAGGCCGCCGAATACGGTCACGAGTGCGAAGGTTGCACAGATCCCAAGGAATACGCCTCTAATGAGCGGTTTTAAGCCTTCCCCCAGTTGATTCCCCTCCTTCGTCTTGCCTCTTCCTTTTACCTTGCTCGTGCTCCTCGCTTTCGACTCGTAAAAGACCGTAAAAATGATGAAGAAGAGGGCGAAAACCAGCAAGATGAACGCACCGGGGATCGTGCGATCCTCAAGCGCGAAAAACATCAAGCCAAAGGCAATGAACAGCGTGAGCAGCGCGAGTGCTAATGAGATCAGCAGCCGTTTGAGATATTTCGGGTAATCCACCACTCGTTTCGCGTGCTCGAGACTCTCCATACTCATTCACTCATATGCTACTAATTCTCGTGCTCTTTTGTTAACCTTTTCTTCGCGGTACGGTAGTGCGCCGAAGAGAAACGCATCGCGGTTCAACAGTGCATGCCAGATATCCTTGCACGCGCACTCGCGCTCATCAAGCTCGGTGAGCACGCGTACATCCTGTGTGACGTTGAAGCGCTTGATGGCAGTAATTATCGCGCGATCGCAGATGCCACAGTTATGCGGGCCGCGGCGATGGCCTGCGCCCACGGGATCGGACATCACCACGAGATCACGATTCACTATCGCACTGAGTGCTTCGAGCGCGCTCCAGAGCCAAGGGGGTCGATAATAGCCCCGTCTCCAGAGCGTTTCCAGGGGTGTATGCCGCTGAATATTGCAGAGATTCAAGGAGATGGTCGAGGAATACTGCGATACGCGCTCGGCAGAGCTGATAACGTCCTCAATCGCCTGCTTCTCCGAGACCCAGGGTGGTTTCAGCAGCAGATAGGTCTTCACCGTCGCATCGCAGTCCCGTGCAGTCTCCGCGGCCTGCTGATATGCAGCGAACGTGAAACCCTTGTTGATGTAGGTCGATCTGATAAAGTCATCGGCTGTTTCCAGGCCGATTGCAAGCTCGAGCTGCGCACTGCCCGCAAAATCCTGAAGCTTGGAAGGAGTGACGAATTCTGGTCGCGTCTCGACGATAAGCTTTCGCAGCCCCACTCTTTCGCGCACCATATCCGCGATTGCCCGTCGCGAGTCAGCCGTGATCTCGCGCTCATCGAGGAAGCTGCCGGAGGTGAAGATCTTGAGGACGAACTCCTCTTCTGGACTGCTCTGGAGCGCGTGCGCCATCTGTATGAGCACATCCGCTTGCGTAACCTGGGCAGATTCCTGCCAGAAGCTGCACATCGTGCATTTCCGCCACTGGCAGCCAATCGTTCTCAAGATCACGGTCAATGATCGGATCGCCCGTCGCTCCTCGGGCAAGAAATCCTCATCGAGCCATACGGCAACCGGTCGTTGTGCCGGGGTTGTTGGTGCACGCATTGTTGTGTTTACTAGTGGGCTGCGGCTAAAAAAGGGTGAAGTCACAGAAAAGGGTGAGAGGGGCAGGGCGTTTTAGCAATCCTCATCAACCTTGCGCTCATAGGTCTGCACCCACATCCCCTTTGCTTGCTCCCACGGCTCGCCTGTTTTGTAGAAGTGATAGCGCTGCATGGCACGTTCACAGGGCTCGTTGCCGATAAGGATATTGACATAGTTAACTTTACAGTGATTCGTTTTGGCAAACTCCAGGAATTGCTCATACATCGCGTATGCCACGCCCTGATTCTGGTATTCGCGTAGCACCGCCTGCTGCTCGCCGTAGCACCCGCGCTCGGTGATGGAGGCTTTGTAGACGCCGACGAGTGTGCCCGTTGCGTACACGCCGAAGAAGTAATAGCCAGCTTTCATCTCGTTTCTGACCGTTTCTGCAGTCATCGCGCGCTTCTCACGCCATTCTTGCGGATAGTCGCATGCGGTCAGCCAGACGGCCTTATAGACCGCGGAAATAGCCTCTGCCTCCGATTCGCCCAACTGAACTGCACGATATTTCCGCCGGAATCGTTCCCCCTCGATATCGCAGAATGCCATGCCTTTGTGTATGTAGGGTATTTTTATCGATAAATATCGAAAGAGAAAAATCTTAGGACTTTCGTGCTTGCAGCTCCATGAACTGCGCCTGCAGCTCGACCACTTCGCTGCTGTCCCGAGCCGCGGCATAGGCAAGCAGTAAATCCTCATTCAACCGCAGGAATTCAACGCCCCACTTGAACTTTGCTAACAGCTCACGCGCGTGCTCGCGTTCATTGAGGATGACCAAGGCTGCGGCCAATGCTTCTACAGAGCTGAGGATGAACGGTTTCCCATAGTTGGTGGGATTAGCGGCGATCAGGAAGGGGAGTGCGCGCTTTTTCCGCTTCAAACGCCTCAACGTCTCTTCAAACGGACCAAAATGCTTCCACGAACAATCAAAGACCGTGATGCTACCTGCCTGTGCACGGTCTGCAGGTGAAAGCGCCCTCTCCGCGATGGGAACCAGAAGGATGGTTGTGTAGGGGATCTTTCGCAGCACGTTGACCGTCGTAATCAGGTCGAACCGTGCCAATTTCCGCGCGGTGCACTTCTTCGGATCACACTGTCCTGCATCATAGGCATAGAGGCGCATGGTGTTCATTACATTGTGTGAACATAAAGTGGCAAGCCTGCTCAGAGGCCGTGGTGTGCGAGCAGGTTGTTGAGGAAGTCCAGACTCGCGATACCCGCCTCAAGGGTGTAGAGCTCCAGTACCATGATCCCAGAGTAGCCATTATCATGCACGCCGCGAACCACTTTGCGCCAATCCAGATTACCTTCTCCCAGCGGAAGATGAAGATCGCGCTCGCCCATATTATCGCTCGCATGCAGGTGTATGATCTCCACGCCCTCGTTCTCTGCTGGAATACGGAAAAACGCGTCCAGCGTCTGAGTGGTATTTGCATGCCCGACATCGAGGCAGATCCCCAGATTCTCCATATTCGTCTCACGAACAAGTTGCACGAGTTCGTCGGGATACCGACCCATGAGCATATTCGCCGAGGTCAAGTTCTCGACCGCAATGCGCAAACCGCGATCGGCAGCGAACTCGCAGAGTGAGGTGAGTGCCTGAACGGCCTTCTGAACCGCGGAATCTGGCTGTTGCACGGATAGCGGCGAGAAGAAACCCGGGTGGACGACGCAGACATCGTCGATGAATTCGTAAGTGCTCTCTATGCTCTCCTTTACCTGACGCACGCTCTCCTTCCAGATCGGCTCGTTAACACTCCCGATGTTGATATCTGAGAGCGGTGCATGAAGTGAAAAGATAAGATCAGTCGTTTCATGCACTGCTCGCACCCGCTCTTTCAAGCCGCCTTCTACTTTCTGTAGTCCCTCATTTACGATCTCCCAGCCTTGGAAGCCGGCCTCCTCGAGCCGGTACATCCAGTCCAGGGGACTGCGAAGGGCATCAACCGAAGAAAAGCTAACTGTCACGTTCACACTGACCACCAACCTTCTCGGTACTCTGTAGAGACCGCGAAGAGAAAAAGATACTGAGTCGCACGACGTGCATTAACGAACCTTATGACGACCGGCATTCTGTTCGGTCAAGCATACTCGTCAAGCGCGAGAATGAACGCAACCAGCTCCTGTATTATCGTCTCAGGTATCTCAGTGCCACCTTTTAGCGCCACGTGTTTGCGAATGTTCCTGACCTCGTGAGGCGGATACTCGCTCAGTGCGATCTTCGGTAATGCGCTACTTTTGAACCCCTCGACGAGCAGAAATGAGATGCCTGACCGCGCCATTTCCTCGATTAAATCAGTTAAATCGCGTGGACCGCTCAGTTTTATGCTCCGTTCCCCTGATACCCCCACGACCACGTCAGCGCCTGCAGTGAAGAACCGATCGGTATCACGAGCGATCGGCATCGCCAACTCCAACTCCTGAGCGTGCTTTATGCAGCCCACCTTCCCATAATGCTTCAGGCTCGCGATCAAGCGCTCGATGAGACGCGTTTTCCCGGATTTCTGCTTTCCCACTATACTGATTACCTTCATCGATCGTAATCTGCCCTGGCTCTTGAGGATGACGGCGCGGCGTACGCGCACGGGCCCCGCTGCAGGTTAAATAGAGAACTCAGTGCTGAAGATTTTAAAAGGGTAGGATTATTAAAGAGAAGCGAGCATAGAAGGTTAATAACGATGGCAGTAGAAGCGCTGAAGATCATACGAGAAGGTGAAGAGGAAGGCCGAAAGGTGCTCGAAGAGGCAAAAGCGAGCGTCTCGACCATTCTCCAGAATGCTGATGAGGAGATCAAACGGCTCAAGGAGCAGACGCGTGAGGAAGAGAAGCGTTTAGCCGCTGAGATTGCTGCGAGGCATATTGAGGAGGGGAAGCAAGAGGAGGCGAAGATTATGCAAGCTGCCGAAGCGGAAGCAGGGCAGCTGAAAGCTGCCGCTGAGTCGAATCTCGATCATGCGATTGCAGTCGTGCTGGAGCGCATTTTAGGCCTGAGGTGATAGTCGATGGGCGCGAAAGAGATGGTGGAGCGGATAAGAGAGGAAGCTCGCGAGGAAGGGCAACAGATTACGGCTGATGCGAAGCAGCAGGCCGAAGCGAAACTCGAAGCAGCGCGTCAAGAACTCGAGCAGCAGAAGCAACAGTTTATAGCTGCTGAAGAGCGGAAAGGTGTGGATGAAAAGGAGCGCATTGTACGTGCGGCACGCCAAAACGCGAGAAAGCTCAAATGGAGGACAGAGGAAGCGATGATCGAGAGAACCCTGGAGTCCGCACTTACCCACATATCCGAGGTGAAGCGCTCCGGATTCAAGGACGTCTCGTACGCGGGGATCTTGAGCGGGCTCATAACCGAGAGTGTCTTGAGCATTGCGACCGGGAGTAGCAGTGCTGGAATAGACCTGGACGTGCTCCTTAGCGAGGAAGATGCAGCCGCAGCACATATTACGCAAGCACAGCTCACGGAATTGGGTAAAACACTGAGCAGCGAGCATGGCAGAGATTTTAAGCTCACGCTGGCCGCCGAACAGATAAAATCAGTTGGGGGCGTTATAGTCCGGCAAAGGGACGGGAAGATCGAGGTGAACAACACCTTCGAGCAACGCAGAGCACGTTTCTCGACGAGTCTCCGTGAGGAGATCGTAAAAGCGCTCTTCGAGAAAACGTCTTCCTGATCCAGTTCGATCTGTCTGATCATCAGATACGAGAAAGGAGGTGTAAAAAGCGAGCGCGGGTGGGATGATCACTTCTTTCCATTCCCTTGCACTCTATAAAAGGGAACATGAACGCAGTAGCAGTGATTGGTGATCCAGATACCGCCACGGGATTCCGGCTCGCGGGCGTGAATGCGGTGTATGAGCAGGACCAGGAAGGGGAGGATACCGTCCGTGTATTGGATCGCCTGGTACGCGAGGACTTTGCGCTTATTCTTATCACTGAGAAGCTGGCGGCTGATCCACGTACCCGTGAGAAGATCCGGGACATCAATGCGAAGAAAAAGGGCGTACGGCCCATCATCCTTGAAATACCGGATAAGCGAGGGCCGATTGAGAAGGAGCTCGATGAGATCGGGCGATTGATTCAGCGTGCCGTCGGTGTAGCGGTTGAGTGAGTGCAAACTAGTTTTAGGTTCTACCGTTATGCCAGGGCATATCCGCTCTTTCGCTTCTTCAGCAGGTAAATGAAGAACGGCGCACCGAAGAAAGCGGTGATCACGCCAACGGGCATCTCGGCCAATAACCGCGCCAGTGCGTCCGTCCAAATGAGGAAAATCCCACCCAGTAATGCCGAGGCGGGAAAGAGGATGCGATGATCGGGGCCCACCAAAATTCGGGTGATGTGCGGTATGATCAACCCCACGAACCCGATGGTACCGGTAAACGCGACGGCCGCGGCGGTGATGAACGCAGCGAGCACCAGAAGGATCCGTTTTGCCGTCTCGACATTGATGCCGAGGGTCTGTGCTGATTCTTCACCGAGCAGCATGGCATTGAGGTCCTTGGCGAAGAGATAGATCACGCCGAAGCTGAGAAGCACGGGCAGCAGGGTTATTTTCACTTTCGTCCAGTTCGCGAGCCAGAAGCCGCCCATCGTCCAGAAGAAGATGTTATGCAATGCCTCGCCGGCGATGGACATCATAAAAGATAACACCGCGCCCAGGAACAGGGAGACGGCAATACCGGTGAGCAAGAGGGTATCCACGGGGATACGACCGCCGACCTTCGCGATATTATAGACGGCGAGGATGGTGCAGAGCGCGCCAAGAAAGGCCATAAGCGGCGTGGTATAGATGGAGAAGACCTGCGGGATGACCAGGATCGAGAGCGCGGCGCCGACCGAGGCGCCGGAGGCGATGCCGATGATGTAGGGGTCGGCCATGGGGTTCTTGAACAGGCCCTGGAGTGCTGTTCCTGCGGTGGCGAGGGCAATGCCGACTAGGAGACCGAGGAAAATCCGCGGTAATCGTATCTCGAAGATGATAACCTCATGGGCCACTGAGGAGGGGACGCAGAGCCCGAGTTTGCTACCGAACAACGCGACGATCTCCTGCGGCGGCACGTACACGGGCCCAATCGCCGTGGTCAAGATGATGGAGAGACCAAGAAAGAGCAGCAAGTAAATCAGCACCAGCTTCCAGTGGAGTACTTTTCGCAGTCCCGGTGCGCTATATACCGGTTCATCGTGCTTCATAGCCCAGTTTCCTCGATTCTTTATTCACGCTATTGTCCATGCTTAGCTTAAAGCAGCGGATCGTAAAGATTAGCGCCCCGTCCCGGATTTCAATCCTCTACCTCGCCTGCGGACAGTAATGATGAGTAGCGCAATCGCCGCGCCGATCGCTTCGTATCCCGGAATCCCTGCGGCGCTCGTCTCTGGCTCGGATGTTGCAACAGGAGCGTTTGCTGTTTGTGCGGGATCGCTTAGGGGACGTGGTGTTGCGGTAGGCGCAGCAGACGGAGCGGCGGTTGTTCCTTCTGCCCTTGGTTGCTGCTCTCCCGTGATCGCGAAGAGCGAAAACTCCGGCGTCGCCGCCTCAAAGAAGACGAAGAGATCGTCCGCATCGACGCGCGAGGTGGATAGTTTAGACCACCCAACTCGCTCATCATATCTGGAAAGACTAACGGTCGACTCCGCAATATCATGGACTTCGAGCCACGATTTCAGCACCTTAAAATCGATACTGCCAGAGATCGGTGAACTTTCTTCTGTTGCGACCGTGAGGTCAAGGTATACATACGTGGTGGCAGGAGGCGCAGGAACGTTCGGGGGTCTCGCCACACGTTTTATCGCGATTCTTACATCGCTGACCGTGGTATCCGAGCTGAGCGTGAGCATCGAGATATCCATATCCGCGAAGAGCATTGCTGCAGCTTCACCTGCCTTCAGCACCGGAACGATTCGCGCAGCTTCGGTCACCTGTGGCGACGACGCGGCCGTCGAGGGCGCTGTAGCAGTCGGGGTAGCTTTCGCGCTCGAGCCACCACTGCTGGCTGATGAAGGAGATTCTGTCGGTGAGGGTGTTGGGCGTGTGGCCACGAAGAAGTCGCTATAATCAAGGTGGACGAGCTCCAGAGCATCCACAATGCGGGGGCTTGGCCGATCTATGATGTCGGCGTCAATGACGTACACCCAGCTGTTTTTTACTGCATCGAGCATTTGCAGCCGTTTGTCCCCCATGATCTGCTCATACGCGAGACTCATGCTCCCCATACCGCTATCGCAGATAATTACCTGCGGATTGCGATAGATCAGCTCTTCGAGGTTCATAACGAAGTAACCCGAGGACTCGGCGGCAATGTTTGTGCCACCCGCGAGCGTAATGACCTCGTTGACGAAAGTATTGTCACCGGCGGTGAAGAAATCGCCGATATTATAAAAGACGCGCGGCTTCTCCTGTTTAGTAATGGAAGCGGTCTCTGCTGTGATGGCTGCTATTCTCTCTCGAAGCTCGTACTCCAGTGAATCGGCCTCAGCTCTGCAGCCTGTTAGCGCGCCTACCACCGTGAGATGCTGGAAGATCTCCTCGATGTTCTCAGGGTTCTGTGCATAGAGCGGATAGATGACCCCCGGGTGTGCGCTTTCGTCAACGAGCCAGTAGAGCACGTCGTCAGGATTGCCATAGGCGCCCACGACCAGATCGGGCTGTAGTGCCACGATCTTCTCGAAGCTGGGTGTGGAATAGCCGCCGATCACACCTATTTCGCCACGCTTCTTCTTCTCCACCACCTCGGACGGATAATCGCAGTACTCCGTCACGCCGACCACCTGATCCCCGGCGCCAACGGCGAACAGGAACTCCGTGCAGCTCGGTGCCATAGAAACGATCCGCTCGGGTCTCTTAGAAAGCCGTAAGACGTAGTCCTCAAGCCCTTCGAGTTCCCGAACGTCGTTTTCTTTATCTAAGACCAGCCAAACGGTCAGGTTCCATGAGGCTTGAAGCGTCTCATTTCCACCGGTGCCTCGGGCACTGATAGCGTAACTGCCGTAGTCATTGACGACATACTCGAGATTTGAGCTCGTTCCGTCGGTCTCCTTGATCACTTCACCGTTCACCATCCACGTCCACCGATAGGACGAGCCAGCAGTAACGGAGAATTCAACCTCCGCATATTCGTCCAGGTGGAGATCGAGGGATAAGCTCTCAGAAGCGTCATTGGTGATAGAGTTCCAGGGGGTGACGCTGCTCGCCACGCAGATCGTGGAGCTGAAGCAGAACGCCAGTACAGTAAAGAGAACCACGAGTGTGCGCGTGCTCATTCAAGCTCACCCCGCGTGATATCCAGGAACCAGTGGTCGCCATGACGCACCCGTTCAGTTTCGCTCACCCGTATCCTTCTCCTGAAGAGCGGACCGTTGATGACGAACGAATGATACTCGCCGGATTCACCGGCTGCGTGGAACTCGCACTCCTGCAGCTCACTGATGAACGACTCATCGATCTTCCGGCCGAGCCAGTCCTTATTGACCCGCGTCGCGACGACGATAGCCTCGAAGCCTGATGTGACGAACTCGTGTAAGAGTGCATCAGGATCGACCCCCCAGAGCGGAAGTATGGGCTCGATCGCCAGCTCTTCACAGACGCGTTCAACCCAGGCGCGATGCTCGCGGAGATCAATATCACCAAATACGCCTCGTTCTATCCCCTCGCGCTTCAGTCTCCTCACGGCGGCTTTGAATTCGGGCTCGTACATTTCCCACGAGGCGTTCACCTGGATCATGGGAATGTGCATCGCTTCTGCCTGCAGTTGCAGCAGAAACGGGCGTGTGCCATGTGCTCGCTCGCGCTCGCCAGACTCATCCAGCATGTTCAGGAGATACGAGACCTCGCAGCCTGCCGTCATAGCGCGTAAACAGGCAAGCGAGCTGTCCTTTCCGCCACTCCAGGACACGAAGGCCTTATTCTCGTTCATCTTACCAGAAATACAACCGTATTGCGGGAATTGCCCCGTAATGGGCCACCCCGTTTGCATCGGTGAAGTTCGTGCAAGTGATCATCCCATCGCTCACTATAAGCTCGTTTTTATGGTGCAGCTGCGGGTATGAGCCGATTTCTATACGATAATAATAGAGTTCGTTTTTATGAAGCAGAAATGGTTCCGAAAACGTGATAGTGTGCCAATCGCCCACGTACCCGTTCCACTGCGCGGTTGCGCCTATCCACGTATCGTTCCATATCCTAACGTATTCAACATGTCCGCCGGTTCCGTCGCATGCCCATGAGAGCATTGTGTTTACCAAGAGATCGTGTGCGGGCGTGAGCGACCCATAAAATGTACCAGGGATGCTTGGATACGGATGCTCCGGCGTGCCAGTATCGAATTCCGCGAACTGCGGATCACGAAAGGCGAGTACACCGATATTATCGACTCCTATAAGTAACGTGCGATCAGCGACGGCTGGATGTGATGCTATATTGTATCCTCCACCATAGCCCGGGGGGATGTGAAGCGTGTAGCTCCAGAGCGTGGTTCCCGTGTCCGCATCCACCGCGAAGACCGTTCCATCAACTTCATTCGTGCCGAAGTACACCTTCCCACCAGCGACGACCGGTGAAGAGTCGATCGAGCCGCGCATCTCCTCGTTCTTCCAGAGGAGCGAGCCGTTGCGTGCGTTGTAGCAATAGAGCGTGGAATCGACGGCCGAGCCTCCAATGTACAGTTTTCCGTCGCTCAACGCGGGAGAAGCCCAGCTCGATTTGTGCGTGACGTTCCAGGACTCTACACCCGTGCTCAGATTGAGTGCGTAGAGGCCATGTGGTTTCCCGATGACGTACTTCGTGGAGAAGAAGACCAAATCTTCGTCCGCCCAAATGGTAGGTGTGGCCCGGATTTCAGTGGCCGTAGTGAACTTCCAGACCACCTCGTGCGTACTCAGGTTCATGCAGTAGAGCGCGTGCTGATTTGCTGCGTTTCCGGCGAAGAGCAGTTTATCCGCATATGCCGCGGGCGAGGCGTAGCAGAAGATCTGGCCGCCGGTGGAGAAGTGCCACTGCTCGGTGCCGTCAAAGGAGAAGGCATGGAGCGTGCCATCCGAGAAGCTCAGGACGTACACCAGATTTTCGTGCACCAGCGGCGAGGAGGCGACGCCATGATACGAAGCACTCGGATCTATTTGCTTATTCCAGAGGACTTCACCGCTCGTCGCATTGACGCACGCCAAGGTTCCGGCTGTGGTGCCCAGAAAGAGCCTGTTGTTAGCACATGCCGCCGTTGAGGCGCCGTAAACGTTCGTGTTATTCCAAATTTCCCTGCCTGTCTCCAAATCAAGGCAGTAGAGCGCATCAGTGGCATTTCCAGCCATCCACGACGCCCAGGTAGCCACGTAGACCCGGTCGTTGGCAACGATTGGTCCCGCCTGGAAGCAGCCGGCGGTCTTCTCGCTCGATTGCCAGAGCAGCGTGGCGGTTCCTGGTGCCGTGCGGCTCGCGTTCCCGGTACGTTGCGCGTCGTACTGGAGCATGGGGTATCCCCCCCTGTCGCTCACGGCGGCGAGCGTCAGGGGTAGCGTGAGAAATAGCGCAACCACTAAGAGAACGGAGAACAGACATGGATGAGGGATAAAAGAAGGAAAGAGGCTTGATCTGCTCATTCTTGGTTACCGGCTCGTTTTTCGTTTGAGGATACAGGCTGTGGCGAGCAACCCGGCGATGAGAGCTATGGCTTCAAAACCCGGCGCCTGAAGCGTTGCGGTTGATGATGCGGGTGGCGGCGTTATTGCAACCGAGGTTTGTGGCAGCGTTGCAGTTGGTGTTAGTGCTGGCGTGCTCATTGGTGTTGAGGATGGTGCAGGTGTCGTCATGGTGACTTCTGCACGCACTTTGCCCGGGTAGTCAGTGGGATCGTTCGGATTGGTTTCGGCCAGA
Organism: Candidatus Methanospirareceae archaeon; assembly: GCA_049975405.1. Classification (GTDB taxonomy): domain Archaea; phylum Halobacteriota; class Syntropharchaeia; order Alkanophagales; family Methanospirareceae; genus JACGMN01. The sequence goes on along the minus strand of JBNGDK010000001.1, from coordinate 72,539 downwards.
AGTTCCTTGATGTCTGAGTAGCCATCGGCATCGGAGTCCTGTGGTTCACGCCTTCCGCCACTGCGGCGTGGTGATAGCGCTGGCGTAGGCTCAAGCGTGGGATCTGGTGTTGGCGACGTTGGATCTTCCGTCACAGAGACGTTGATGATCACGAGCAGTGGCGAATCCGCGGGTGTCATCTCCATGCTGCTGCTCCAGTACCACGTCACCACATCGCCATCTTCTACCGCGTGGTCGGTCGCGCCCACCAGCGGCATCGGCTTCGCCGGGTAGTTCACCCAGTAGATCCACCCGCTCCAGCCCTCTTGCGCGACATCCGCGATCGAGTCGGCGAAGAGGAAGCCCCATTCGTCCGTCACCGTGTAGTTGAACGCGCCGGCGGTCGCGGCTGCGTCCAATGCCCCGAGCGCAGTCGTTTCGTTCACCTCATACTCAACGCCGCTATTGTGCGCCGTCACCGTGATCGTCGTTCTGTTCGTTAGAATCACGTCACCCTGCCAGAGGATCTCTTGCTGCTCTTCGTTCACAGTACCACTACAGCTCTCGTCAGGAAGCGCGCTCGCCATCACGGGCAGAGCCGAAATCCCCATTAGAAGAAAGAAAATAAAGATTAGCGTACGTTTCCTGCCGAGGTAATCCGCTCTTTTTCTCATGGATTACTGCCTCTCACAATTCATAAACCGTAGTTGGAGCGCGGGGCATAAATACCCCCCATTTTAAGGTAGTATGTATTATCCAAATAGCTAATAATTGGGGTGCAGACGGGAACGAAGTAAACGCGCCCTTATTTAGCCGATCATCGTACCGATGCCTTCATCGGTGAAGAGCTCGAGCAGGAGCGAGTGCGGCTTGCGGCCGTCGATGATATGAGCGGTGACGCCACCTTCAGCGGCACGGAGGCCCGCCTCCACTTTCGGGATCATACCCGCACCAATGAGTTTCTTGGCGATGAGCTCCTGGAGCTCAAGGGGCGTGGTACGGGCTATCAAGGTTGTCAGGTCGTCGGGATCACTCAGCACACCGGGGACATCGGTGAGCAGTATCAGCTTCTTAGCCTTAATCGTGGCTGCGATCTCGCCGGCGACGGAATCGGCATTGACGTTGAGGCTATTACCCGCGGTATCAACGGCAATGGGTGAGATCACGGGTATATAGCCCTGCTCGCTCATGAGATTGATGATCTCCGCGTTGATCGTCTCAATCTCGCCGACCCAACCGAGGTCTACCTCCTGCTCCTCGCCCGCGCGGCCGACCTTCTGCTTCCGCTTCTTCTTCGCCACAATCAATGCGCCATCGTTGCCCGAGAGCCCGATGCCCTTGCCGCCATGCGTGCCAATGAGGGAGACGATACGCTCATTCACATTACCCACGAGCACCATCTGCGCGATCTCCATGGTTTCATCGTCCGTAATGCGAAGCCCGCCGACGAAGGTGGGCTTCTTACCCAGCCGCTCCATCAACCGCGTAATCTCAGGGCCGCCGCCATGCACCACGATGGGGCAGATACCAACGTAGCGGAGCAACACCAAATCCTGCGTGATCTTGTCCATGATGCTCTCATCGACTAATGCATGCCCGCCAATCTTGATCACGATCTTTGAGCCGTAAAACTCACGGATGTACGGCAACGCCTCGATCAGCACCTCTTCGCGTTTCATTGCGCTTGCCTGCTTCTCGTCTAAAATACAAGAGGTTGAATGCCCTTTAAAGCTTTTTTGTCCGGGACTGGCAGGCTACTCGCGCCACGTGACCTTGACGTCATCGGGGCGGTAATTGGGGCGCACCTGCGACTGCTCGATCGGCGTTATCGAACCGCTGGTGAGCATGAGCAGCCCGAGATAAGCGATCATGATCCCGTTATCGCCCAGGAACTTCTTCGCGGGCACGAAGAACCGTCCGCCGCGATCCTCGCACATCGTCTGGAGCATCTGCTGCAAACGACGATTCGCGCCCACGCCGCCGGCCAGCAGCACCTCATCCTTGCCGAGATGTCCCATCGCGCGCTCCGTAACTTCCGTAAGCATGGCGAATGCAGTCTCCTGGAAGGAATAGCAGATATCAGCTCGTGTCCCCGGCATTTTATCATCGGTCTCCTTTGCAGCCGTTGTGAGACCTGAGAAGGAAAGATCCATGCCCTTCACGACGTAGGGCAGCTCAATATAGCTCGTACCCTGTAAGGCCAGCTCCTCGATCTTCGGGCCGCCGGGATGGCTGAGCCCGAGGTGTCGGGCGAATTTGTCGAGCGCATTGCCGATGCCGATATCGAGCGTTTCCCCGAAAATCCGGTAATAGCCGGCACGATAAGCAAGCACCTGCGAGTTTGCACCACTGACGTACAAAATCACCGGATCGTTCGTTTTACACTGCCAGCGACCGACCTCGATATGCGCGATGCAGTGATTTACCCCCAGTAACGGTCGTTTTAACGCTAGCGCGAGCGCCCGTGCCGCGGTTGAAACGGTACGAAGACAGGGACCCATGCCGGGGCCCTGGGAGAAGGCAACGCCGTCGATCTGGCCCAAGGAGAACTCAGGGTTGATCTCCTGCGCTTCATGGAAGACGCGGGCAATAACCGCTTTTATTTCAGTGGCGTGATGCTGCGCGGCCTCACGTGGATGAATACCGCCGTATTTCGGCTGATAGGTCGAGACGGCTTCGGATAGTACGTCAGACTCGTCGACAAGTGCCGCGCTGAGGTTCCATGCCGTGCCTTCGAGGCCCAAGATGAGCGTCATTTCTTTTCGAATGTACCAGTAAGGTGTAGACGGTCTTCCCAATTCTTACAGAGGCTACTGCAAGATAGCTTTAAGTATGTTGAAGCACTCCATAAGAAGGTAGCACAAGCTGTGCTTACTGAGAACGAATGATCGCGGAGTCTTATGACGTTGTTGTGGTTGGTGCAGGCCCTGCAGGGAGCGTAACGGCACGAACAGCGGCGGAGAACGGTCTGGACGTGCTGCTCATCGAACGCAACGCGGAGATCGGCGTGCCGGTAAGGTGCGCGGAGGGCGTGAGCAGGGAGATTAAGCGGTATGTAGAGATTGATCCGCGGTGGATCTGCACGGAGGTCAAAGGGATTTCCACCTATGGTCCGGACGGTACGGCGGTCTCGCTCTCGGTTGATGGCTCCGATGTTGCTGGTTACGTGCTGGAGCGGCGGCTCTTTGACAAGCATCTGGCGCAGCAGGCGGCGCGTGCGGGTGCCGACGTGCGGGTGAAGACGCAGGCTTATGGCCTTGTTCATGAGAAGGACACTGTAACGGGCGTGTGCGTGCGAACGCCGGACGAGGAACGGTGTATTCGTGCGGATGTTGTGGTCGGTGCGGACGGTGTGGAGTCACGTGTGGGTCGCTGGGCGGGAATCGATACGCGATTGTCCCTGTCGGATGTGTGCACGTGTGCGGAGTTCCTTATGAGCGATATCGATGTGAACGAACATTATTTGGATACGTACTTCGGCCGTGGAATCGCGCCAAAGGGCTATCTCTGGATATTCCCGAAAGGCAAACGCTGCGCGAACGTCGGCCTGGGGATCGGTGGTGATGTCTCTGGTGAGGGCCATCGCGCAAGCGATTATCTGCGCTCCTTTGTCAATCAGCGGTTCCCGGACGGGAAGGTGCTGGCGGAGATCTATGGTGTGGTGCCTCTAAGCGGGCCCGTTTACGAGACCGTTGCGAACGGTGTAGTTTTAGTGGGTGATGCGGCACGGCACGTGCAGCCGATCACGGGCGGAGGGATTCTGCAGGCGGTCCAGGGCGGCAGAATCGCCGGCGAAGTTATTGCGAAGGCGGTGAAGGAGCAGAACGTCTCGAAGAAGCGGTTACGGGAATATGAGAAGCGGTGGAAACGCGAATTCGGGCGGGTACTCGAGGTGGGCTTGAAGGCGAAGAACATCGTGCTGAATCTGAACGAGCAGGAGCTGACAAAGTTCTTCCAGCCCCTTCGCGGCGAGATCAAACTGAAAGAGTACAGTGAACGCGCGTTTCTGAAGACGCTCATTATGAAGAATCCCAGGATTCTTATGAGCCTCGTGAAGACGATGTTTTGATGGTGCGCAGTGGTATTTTCATCTCTGAAAAACATCTCTGGAAAACATTTTTGGTGAACAGGCAAAATTTAAAACGAGAAGATCTTATTAAAAGTGACAGGAACCATGTCGAAGACGATAACAATACGGGACGATTTGTATGAGAAATTGCGTGCCCTGAAAGGGGATGCGTCACTCAATGATTTCCTGGAGCACCTGCTGGGTGAAGGGAAAGAGGAAAGAAAAAATATCGAATTGCTGAAGAATTTACGGAAAACGCTCGAACTCCGCAGTGCAGAAAAGGATATTATTCTCAAGGAGATATACGCGAAACGGGGGGAAAAACGAGCTTTTGATGATCGTCCTGGATAGTGATGTCCTCATCGAGATCTTCGATAAGGAATCCGCAGTAGGTGCGGAGATACTGGCAAAAATAGAGGGATACGAGATCGCTACCACCTCGATTAACCTTCATGAAATTTTGTACGGTTTTTATAAGGTGAGGAAAAAGACATTGGATGAGCTGCTGGAGTTTACGATCGTGGACTTTACACGGCGCGATGCGCTACGCTCAGCAAAGCTTGAAGTGGAAGTGGAGAAGCGGGGCAAGCCCGCTGGAAGGTTTGACGCGATGATTGCAGCCATGTGCATCAACCGAGATGCGCGGCTCGCCACGCTGAACAACGTGCATTTTGAACGGTTCTGCGATTTCGGCTTGAAGCTGTTTCTAGCCACTTAGAGATACGAGAAGTAATTCCGCGCTTCTGAGATATCTATTTGTCCTTTCGAGCAGCGAATTTATTTCCTTCACGCTGGTATCCCTTCCCTGCGTACGTTAAGGAGCAATAGGCTCGGTATAGCGGAATAATCCCGCTCAGATATTGGATAAATGAAAAGTAATAAATCATATTTTAGGTTGATTCCTGTAATTATATCGATCATCCGATCAATCTCTGCACCAGGACTGATTTCACCCTCAAGAACAACGAGTAAGTCAATATCAGAATCCGCAGCAGCATCTCCTCGTGCCCATTAGCCGTAAAGAATAACTTGCTTCAATCTTGCACCATATAATTTCTCAAGTTCCTTCTTGAATTCTTCAAAAATGCCTTGTATCCTCATGGCCTCACTTCCTTCTTTAAGCAGTTTGGGCTCAGATAATTTGCTCCCATCTATTGTTTTATGCATTCACAACCATCCTCTTCGTCTGAAGTAAAGAACCATCGTAGCGCAAATCGCAACTATCACAATCCAAACAGCAGGGTAGCCCCAGCGCCAGCCGAGCTCGGGCATGTATTCGAAATTCATGCCGTAGATGCCCGCTATAAACGTCAATGGGATAAAGATCGTGGCGATGATGGTCAGCACCTTCATGATCTCGTTCATCTTGTTGCTGAGGCTGGAGAGGTAAATATCGAGCATCCCGGCGATCATATCGCGGAAATTCTCGACGGTGTCGATCACCTGGATGGTGTGGTCGTAGAGATCGCGGAGATAAATGTCGGTGGGCTCCTGAATGAGCGGTGATTCAAGACGTTCAAGGCCGCTGAGGACCTCACGAAGCGGCCAGACGGACTTCCGGAGGAAGATCATGCTCCGTTTGAGGCCGTGGATGGTGCGTATCGTCTCTGGCGTCGGATTGGTCACCAGTTCCTCCTCGGTATCCTCAATCACCTCCCCGATCTTCTCCAGGATCATGAAATAGTTATCCACGATCGCATCGATCAATGCGTAGGCAAGATAATCGGGACCCGCCTTTCGTATCCGCCCTTTCTTGTTCCTGATGCGGTCACGCACGAAATTGAAGACGTCGCCCTCGCGTTCCTGGAAGGAGATAACGAAGGTCGAACCAAGTATCAAGCTCACCTGCTCGGCCTCGATCTCGCGCTCTTCCCCGTTATAATAGAGCATCTTTAGGACGAGGAAGAGGTATGACTCGTAATCATCCATCTTGGGACGCTGCTCAGTGTTCAGAATGTCCTCTAGGAGGAGTGGATGAACGCCGAAATGCTGCCCGACCGCTTTCATCAGCTCTACATCATGGATACCATCAATGTTGATCCAGGTGACTGTGGGCCGCTGGTTAAAGGTAAAGACCTCTTCGACCCGTTCTACTTCACGCTCCTCTAACTGCTCTTCATCATAATCAATGAGCGTAATACGTACCTTCTCGGTCTTCCGCTCGCCGATATGAATGAGCGTGCCCGGTGGCAGTCCACTCTTCTTCGACCGTTTCGTGATAGGCTGAGGCATGCTGGTTTATATCCTCACACCGTTTATTTTGGCTACAGGAGCTAACGCTTTCAGAGTATTAGAACGCTTCCTGTTGTAGCCGTATGGTCTTCAAATAAGATAAATAGTGCCCTTTGTTTTCTTCGATCGTTCAGATGATTCGAGCTTTACCGGGCGAAATTAACGTACCATTCCGGCCGCGCGGGTGGCTCATCCTGGAGCAACTCACGCCACTGCTCGTCTGCTAGCCGGTTCTGCATGGGCTGCTTGAACTCGTAATAGCTCAGCACAGGGCCCGCACCGATTAGTATTCGCCCGTCGGGAACCTTGTAGGCCACGACTATCAGATCGACGTACCCGACCCCTTCCTCGAGCACCTGCCCGGTGTTCCCTTCCGTGTGGACGTCCGCGACGATCGTGGTCTTCTTCGCCTTCTCATCGACCTCCGCGATCACGTCGTTCAACTCGTCGCCGAAGTTCTCGATGAACTGGTAATCAGCCTCGGTCAATTCCTCGTTCGCCAGCTCCTTCCCAGATAAGACCACCAGACGCTCCAAAATCGTCTCTAACCGCTCTAACCGGTACTTCGCCGGTTCGTCCAGCACATCCATGCTCTCCAGGCCGTCCGTGGTCATCCGGGTCAGTGCCAGCAACCGGTTGTAAAACTCAGGCGCCGGCTCGATATAGCCGACCACCTCTTTCTCCGGCGTTGGCATCGGCATCGCGGATTCCACCATGGTATAGCTCTGTTTCGCGTAGAGTATGGTATCGTGCCGCAGCTCGGTCCATGAGGCGAGCGCGGTGGTGAGCGCTTTGTCCTGCCATGCTGTGGACTGCATAAAAGTCGGATAGCCGGTGCCGTACGTTTTTAAGAGTGGCTGGAGCGTGAAGAGCCAGCTCCAGTATAAATTCTGGTTCCAGTCAGCGTCGCTGAAGTTCTGGAATTCCGCCGCTAAGTCGCTATACGCCGCAACGTACCCTTTATAATTGGAATCATCCAGCTCGTCCAGGAGCGCCCGTGCGCGAGCAGCGCCCAAGAGCGCTATGACGTCCAGACCGCGCGGGAATCCCCGTATCGGGCGGCCCGCGCCTGAAACTACGTACGTAAACGGTTTCGGCTCTCGATCGCCCTGATAGATATCTGTATACGTACCAACCAGATTCGAGAACATGTAGGAATCAGGAATGAACCGCTGGCCCATCAACCGGAATCCTTTGGTGGCCTCCAGGCACTCATCGGCCTGTTCCGGTGTGAACGGCGGTGGAATCACGCAATCGCCCGTGCCACCGTAGATTTCAGGCGAACGATACTCAGCGAGCTTCGTCTTCAAGTCCTTCACGCGCTCTTCGGTGAGCATGGTCGGCTCGAACGTTCCGGTGAACACGGAATTCAAGGCCTCCCGGTACTCATAGGGGCCCAGGTCGTCGGAGAGTCCAACGTAGAACGCAGTGACGGCATAAATCCGATCCCACTTTGCCTGTAACGCCGGCTGCTGCTCTAAGTGCGTTGTAATGAGCGCCGCGCCCATCGTCTGTAGTCTGGCGTCTTCTTCCGCGACCAATCCTTCCGGACGGCCTTTCAGCAAGAAACTGAGACGGCCGTACCACATGAACGCTTTGAAATAATTCTTCAGCTTCTCGCTCCGCGTGTAATGCCCCCGCGGCACGTATTGCGAGTAATCCTCTGCATACCTGAAGATCGGTGACGTCTCTAAGCCAGCGTGGGTCTCGATCAGCGCTAATTCCGCCTCAACCTCAGCCTTCACAAAATCCGGTACCTCGAAACTATAGATCACCAACTCCTCTGAGGTGAAATACGCGCTCGCCAGCCCGGGATCCCGACATTCCCAGCCGTCGGTACAGAGCTGATCCTCCCGTGGCTGCAACAGGCTCAAACCGACCGCGAAGTAGGCCGTATTCCTGCGTGCAGCTTCCTTCAGCTCGCCGTCGTACCGGTTATAATCAGCTACAGACTCGTTCAACAGCTCACGGCTGATCTCCCAGATGAGGTCGTAAAATTCGCGCTCCTCGATCTGCCGCAGCGTTTCATCGAACTGGATATGATAGAGATGCAGGAGCGAATCGGCGGTGATGAAGATCGGTATCTCGCGATCCTTTAGGGTGGTATATGGTGTTGTTATATCCTCCTCATGTGCGTTGAACGGATAATCGATGACGACGAACCCGTTTGTCTCCAAGAGTTGTATAGCAGCTTCATCCAGTGAGATTGTACGCGAGAACTCGCGGTAGTTACTGACCTTATCGGTATCGAGCGGTAGACTGTACTGCGCGGTCTGTAAACTGATATTCAGCGCAGGTAACGAATAATATTCGATGAATCGCGTCTTCGCCGTCGCTTCCGCGCTCGACAGATCAATCGCAGCGGTTTGTAAGGTTGCCATTGTCTCTTCCGGTTCTGTTGGAGTGGGCTCGAGGCAGCCGCTGAAACAGATAGAGCAGAGAACTGCAAAGACCAAAACCCAGCAAGAGCGCGAAGGATTTGGCTTCATGTTCCTATAGGAAGAAGCGCGGTAGGCTTATAAATTTAAGCAGGACAGGATCGTCTTTCAGTATAGTGAGCAGTACCATGCTGACGGTCAAGCCGCTCGCATTTGAGAGTTTAGGGGTTCGCTCCATGGCGACCTTCGTTGAGACGGACGACCTCGCGGTGCTTATTGATCCTGGCGTTTCCTTGGCCCCCATCCGGTATGGGTTACCGCCGCATCCCGTGGAGGAGCAGCGGATGACCGCGTGCTGGGACGAGATCACGGCGCATGCCGCTCTGAGCGACGTTCTCATCGTCACCCATTATCATTACGATCATCATGACCCCTACGCGCCTGAGCTCTATGATGGTAAGGTCGTGTATCTCAAGCATCCTGAGGAGCGGATCAACCGGAGTCAACGCGGACGCGCGGCGTTCTTTTTGGAGCAGCTCGCTGACCTGCCCCAAACCATCGAGTTCGCGGACGGGAACGAATTCAAGCACGGCTCGACCACCATCAGATTCTCACCGGCGGTCTTTCATGGCACGAACGCCAAGCTCGGCTACGTGGTCGAGGTGAGCATTGCGTGCGGTGGTGAGAAGCTGGTCTTTACGAGCGATGTTGAAGGGCCCGCGTTAGCGGAGCAGGCAAAATTCATCCTGCAGAAAGAGCCTGATATGCTCATACTGGATGGTCCGATGACCTATCTGCTCGGATTCCGCTATTCGCAGCAGAGCCTGGAACGCTCGATCGAGTATATCACCCGAATTATAACGGAGACCTCTGTCCAGGAAATTCTGATAGAGCACCATTTCATGCGCGACCTGAAATATAAGGAACGAATAGCTGATGCGTACGCGAGCGCTGCTGCTGAAAAGGTAACCGTAACAACGGCTGCTGAATATCTCGGACGCGAGGTCGATATGCTGGAGGCGCGACGGAAGGAGCTCTATCAGTAAGGGCCAATCCCCACCCCTTACCAACCCTCCTAACCACAAAACGGGGGCCAAATAAAAACACTAGGCCGAACCTCCCACTTTCCAACCCTCCTGATCCGAAAAAGGGGCAACGCCAGCTTCGTGAATTGTCCAAACTTATATCAACGAAAAAACTGAGTCTTTCATATGCAACTTATTTCGCTCTTAGATATCGCACCGACCCTTGCTGCTTTCTTTAGGGTGCCTCTGGACTCTTCAAAACGCCCTGTGGAGCAGCTGCTCGCGTTCTTGCAGGCCCGCGAGTCTTCAGTCGTGACACTGGTGGTGATCGACAGCCTTGATTCTTCCCTTTATGCTACGCTCGCCGATGATCTCGACGTGCTGCACACGCTCGCTTCCGCGGGGTTAGTGTTCGATTGTGAAACGGTGACGGATACGACCACGCCGGCGATTGCCTCGATCCTTACCGGGCTTCTGCCGGAAGAACACGGAATACTCACGAGCAAAGAGGTCGGTACTTCACCGGTGAACTCGCTTCTGGAGCTGCTCAACGACGTGGGCAAGCCAACCGCGGCCATTCTCGAGACCGCAGGTACAAGACCGCTCGTCGGCCGGATCGGCTACGTGTGTCCAGTTGACGATCGCGAAGATATAGAGGAGTATGACGCATTAATAACCACGTACACGGTTTCCGTGGTGCAGAAGGAGGAGGTGCGGTTCGTCTTCGCGCACCTCCGCGCCATCGACCGGTTCGCGCACCGGAACAAGGATTTACATATCGCGGCGCATTTAATGAATGAGCGTATGGCTAAAATAGCTGCGGCTGTGAGCGCGCGCGAAGGCGTGCTGCTCATCTGCGGTGATCATGTGGCGCACCTGGCCGAGAACAGGAAGGCAAAGAGGAAGATGATGGGAACGGTGCCCTTGATTGCCGCCTATCCGTAAGTAACTGCGCCGTAACGATCACAGTTCAAGATACAATGGTACCTGAAAAAGAGCTCCAAATTGGTGTCGCCCTTACCGACCCTGAGGACTGGACTGCCGCGGCCTTTGTCAAGCATATTGAGAGGACTGGTGCACAAGCGGTGCCTCTGAATCTCGCTCAACTCAGTGCTTCGCTCTCACCGGCCACCTGCTCGATCTCCGATGCGCGCTCGCAAACCGTAGACCTCGATGCACTCATTGTAAGGGACGTGGGCATCAGCTTCGCGCTCGAACAGATCTCCTTCAAGTTCGATCTTATCCGGCAGTTAGAAGCAATCATGCCGGTGATGAACACCTCTGCCGCGATCCAGAACGCGGCGAACAAATTCTACTCCTTTGTTCTGTTTCAGCGTGCGCAGCTCCCCATCTCTCGCACACTGGTAACGGCTGAGCTGGATGTCGCGCTCAATGCCATCGCTGCATGGGGGCGCGCGATAGTGAAGCCCATCTTCGGCAGCCAGGGCAAAGGCATTGTCATGCTATCAGAAGAAGAGCCGAATGTGGAATCAACCCTCGCCGGATTGCTTAAAGAGCGCGGTGTGCTCTACATTCAAGAGTTCGTGCCGAACCCGGGCCGTGATATTCGCGTCTTTGTCGTTGGCGAGGAGGCACTCGGCGCCATGTATCGTGTCTCGCTCGACGGCTCGGTCGTCAGTAACTTGAGTCAGGGCGGGAGACCTGTAAGGTGTGAACTCACAGGAGAGCTACGCGACCTCGCGGTACGTGCGACTAAAGCGGTCGGCGCGGACTTCGCCGGCGTTGACCTGATCGAAGGCGAAGATGGTTTGTTGCTGCTCGAAGTCAACGGGACGCCGTCGGGCAGAGGCATTAACCAGGCCTGTGGTATCGATGTCACCGAGGAGATCGTTGCGGACCTCTTTGAGCGGCTTTTGCAGGGAACATGAGTGAGAAAGGAGTTTTGAGCATAGAACGCTTCGCAGGTGCAGTCATACTCGTGCTCTTCGTTCTCCTGATCCTCACGCCGATCATCGCAGCCCAATACCGCGAAAACGAGGCGCGGGTGCTCATCACCGAGCTCTATCCAGATACCGCGATGCGTAACGAGCTGGACGAGTACGTTGCCGTAACCAATTTCGGCGCGAATATGGTAAATCTCGATGGCTGGAGCCTCACGGATACCGAAGGCACGCTTATCTACCCTGCCTTCGAGCTTGCGCCATATCAAACCCTGTACGTTACGCGCAACGCATCGGCGTTCATGGCGCACCGCGGCGCGGTTGTAAAAGTGAGCGAAAAGCCGGATTTCGAATACGGTCCCGATTCAGACCCTGCGATACCGCAATTACAAACCAGTGGTATGACTTTCGCCCTGCGCAATACGGGCGACGAAGTGATCCTTGTGAACGATGCGGGAGAGGAAGTGGACGCGGTCATCTACGGCGAGTGCAGTTACACGGGTGAGGGATGGCACGGCGCTCCGTTAGAAAAGCCGCGTGAAGGTATGATCTTGACACGAAAAGGAGCCCGGGACTCAGACCGGAGTAACGACTGGCTCGCGCTGCCACTGGGTGCGTCCTATCACGAGCCCACGGTTTTCTCCTGCTCCGGCGAAGTGACCGCGTTCGTCTCGCCCGATTGCAGTTTTTCCGCTTTGCAGCGCGAACTCGACGCGGCAACCTCCTCGATCTACCTCAACCTCTATCAGTTCGAGCATCGACACCTCATGGACGCACTCGGGGCGGCGGTAGATCGCGGTGTGGCAGTAAAGCTCCTGCTCGAAAGCAATCCGGTCGGTGGCGTCACGGCTGACGAGCGGTACAGTATGAATCAGGCCCTGGAACGCGGTTTGGAGGTACGACTCGCTGAGGACCCGTACATCAATCATGCTAAGTATGCCGTGGTCGATAATCGAACGCTCATCGTGATGACCGAGAACTGGAAACTGACCGGCGTGCCCGTGGACAACTCGTACGGCAATCGCGGCTGGGGGATCGTTATACGAGCGAAAGATGTCGCGAGCTACTTCACAGCGCTCTTCTTTGAGGACTTCTACCGTGGTTCTGCAGTGACCGCAGACATACTCGACGCCGGGACGAGCAGCACGGTGGCATGGATACCGCAGGGCAACTTCGCTGCCGCATTCGAGCCAGTAACCGTAGCGGGTGAGTTCATCGTGATCCCGGTCGTCGCCCCGGATTCCGCACTCGATAATGAGACGATCCTGGGCACCATCCGGAACGCGGAGGAGCGCATTTACGTGCAGCAGTTTTCAGCCCCGCGTTTCTGGGGTAAAGATGAGAACATCTTCATTACCGCATTGATCGCGGCCGCCCGGCGCGGCTGCGAGGTGAAAGTGCTGCTGGATGCCAACGATTACAACCTCGAAACGGTAAATGATAACGACGAAGTCGTCGCATGGCTGGAACAGGTAGCGCATGACGAAGATCTGAATCTAGCGGCGACCTTAGCGAATTTAGATGAACTCGGCGTGGTCAAGGTACATACGAAGGCGTTGATCGTCGATGGTCAGACCGCCGTTATCACCTCGCTCAATTGGAACGGCAATTCGGTGCAGAACCGTGAAGTGGGCGTCATTGTGGATAGCGAAGCGGTAGCAGCTTTTTACGAGGCGGTCTTCCTTCACGACTGGAACGCCTCGGTGAAATACGGCTCGGTCGCAGGTTCACGTGCTAGAGCGGCGCCCACCGGGGACTCTCCGTTAAGCTCAGTGAAGACGAAAGGGGTCGGCATTGCCGTTACGCTCATCATCACCGTGCTCATATTTGGGCTCGTAAAATGGTATAAGCGGCTGTAGCGCGCATATGAAATGAGGGTCATACTGCACGTGGACATGGACAGCTTCTTCTCAGCCGTTGAGGTGCGTGAGAAGCCGGAGCTGAAGGATAAACCGGTCGTCGTGGGTGGCCGAATCCCGCCGAAGGCCGAGCTCGAGACAGGAGTAGCGGGGGAGAAGCGGAGAATACGCGGCGTCGTGAGCACCTGCTCGTACGAGGCACGCGAATTCGGTCTCCACTCGGCGATGCCGCTGTCACAGGCGTACCAGCTCTGTCCCGACGCGATCTTCCTCCCGGTGAATATGGCGCTGTATAACGCGGCGTCAAAGCAGGTCATGCGTATTCTGCGGGCCTTCGCCGATAGCTTCGAGCAGGTAAGCATTGACGAGGCCTATCTCGATATCAGCACCCGCGTCAACGACTGGCGGGAGGCGCGCGCGTATGCACAGCGGATCAAGCGGGAGATTGCGGATAAGGCAGGACTTCGCTGCTCCATCGGCATCGCGCCCAACAAGATCGTCGCAAAGATCGCCTCGGATTTCGAGAAGCCTGACGGGCTCACCGTGGTGGAATCGGGAGATGCAGCTACGTTCTTAGCGCCCCTGCCGGTGAAGAAGATTCCGGGTGTGGGCCCAAAAACGGCCGCGACGCTGCTACAAATGGGGATCGCGACGATTCACGAGCTGGCGATGCGAGACGTGCAAGAACTCGTGGCGCGATTCGGCAGATATGGCTGGCGGCTGCATCAGGTAGCCCACGGCATTGACGAGCAAGAAGTGGAAGAGAAGTGGGAGCGCAAATCGCTGAGCCGGGAGACGACGCTTGATGAGCATACGAGCGACCCCGAGCTGCTCAATCGCTGCATTGCTGCGTTAGCGGAACGCGTTCACGAACATTTGATACGCGATGGGTTTGGCTTCAAGACGGTCGCAATTAAGGTCAAATTCGACGATTTCTCCGTGTATACGCGCGCAAAGACGTTCAGAGCACTCCATACTGATCGCGCTACGATCGCGAAGACCGCGAAGGAGCTGCTCACGGAATTTATCGGCGAGAACGCGGGCGAGAAGCAGATACGGCTGCTCGGCGTTCGCGTCTCGACGCTGAGCGTGCTCGATGCGAAGCAGCAGCGATTTGCTTAAAGAATCAGGGAATATCAGACCGCAGAAACTAACTCTCGCAAGTTATTTATGCCGCGACACCAATCGAATGGCACGAATAACGGCTCAGGACCATAAACACGGAGCTTTAGCTCTTCTCAAGCTAAAATGCGAGACACTTTCAACTGGAGCCCATGATCGTCGGACTGATAGAAGGAAAAGCGAGCGAACAAACGAACCATAAGCCGTGCTAAGAGGTTGTGAAGAGGTTTATGACACCTGAAATCATACTCGTGCTGGCGGTGCTCGTGGCCACCATTATCCTCTTCGTGACTGAGGCCTTCCGCGTCGATGTCATCGCCATCTTGATCATGGTCACGCTGCCCTGGCTGGGGCTGCTTACACCATCGGAAACGTTCTCGGGCCTTGCAAGTAACGCCGTGGTGGCGATCATCGCGGTGATGATCCTGAGCTATGGTGTGGGCCGTTCGGGCGTGATGAACAGGTTTAGTCGCGCGATAATCAGCGTGGCAGGCACGAGCGAGAGACGGCTGATTGGGCTCGTGGCCGTGGCGGTTGGACTGATCTCCTCGTTCATGCAGAATATCGGCGCGGTCGCCCTTTTCCTGCCGGCGGTGATGCGAATCGCCAAGAAGATGCGCATACCCGTCTCACGGCTCTTGATGCCTATGGGCTTCGCTGGCATATTGGGCGGCACGCTCACCCTGGTCGGCTCCGCCCCGCTGATCCTCCTCAACGATCTCTTACGGCAAGGGGGTCAGGAGCCCTTTGGCCTCTTTGGTGTCACACCCATCGGTATCGCGCTCTTAACTATGGGCATCATCTATTTCCTGACGGTTGGTAGACGGGTATTTCCCGCGGGCAAAGGAGGAGAGTTTATCAGCCCACAGCAGGAATTGATCGAGACCTGGGATCTACCCTCGACCATTTTTCACGTCGTCATTCCGCCTGAGAGCCCGCTCATCGGGAAGACGCGCGAGGAAGCTCAGATCTGGGCGCGTTATACCCTCAACCTCTTAGCGCTCGCAGAGGGCGACGAGCTGCTCTACGCGCCCTGGCGCTACACCCGCTTCGCCGTGGGTCAGGAGCTCGCGGTACTCGGTGCCCCGCGCGATCTCGAGCGCTTCATCGCTGATTTCCGGTTGAAGGTCACGACAGCGAGCACGGACTTTGAGGCTTTACGCAGCGGCGAAGTTGCGGGATTCGCCGAACTCATCATACCGCCTCGCGCGCCCGTAGCGGGAAAGACGATGCGGCAACTGGCGATCCGGAAGACGTACGGCGTGGAGCCTATAATGCTGCTGAGCGGCGCCCGCGAGGAGCGAGAAGATTTCTCGGATCGGATCTTAGAGCCGGGTGACGCGATGATCGTCCATGGCCGCTGGGAGAATATCAAGGCGATGGCTGATAACCGTAACTTCGTGCTCGTCACGCCGATCGAGACCGAGTCAGCGGGAACATCGCGACCGCTCGCGGCGAGCCTGTGCTTTTTGGGCGCCATTACACTGATTTTATTGGGTGTGCCGCTCGCGCTCGGGCTCCTCTCCGGTGCGCTGGCGATGATCATCCTGCGCATCGTGCCGATCGACGAAGCGTATAAGGCCGTTGACTGGCGCACCGTCTTCCTGCTCGCCGGCTTGATTCCGCTAGGGATCGCGATGGAGAAGACGGGCGCGGCAAGTTTCCTAGCCACCCGTATGATCTCGCCGTTACAGGGCGGCCATCCTCTCGTCATTCTGGTCGCCGTCGCCGCGCTCGCGACGCTTTTCAGCCTCTTCATGTCCAACGCTGCGGCCACTGTCGTTCTGGTACCGCTCGTCCTTATCATTGGCGAGATGGCTCAGATCAGTCCACGCGCGCTCGCGCTGCTCGTTGCTGTCTGTGCCGCCAACTCCTTCGTCCTGCCCACGCATCAGGTGAATGCGTTACTAATGGCTCCCGGCGGCTATCACAACGCGGACTACCTGAAGGCCGGCGGGATGCTGACGATCATCTTCATCGTTGTCGCGGTCGGGCTCATTTATTTATTGTACGTCTAACAACCGAGTTACGAGAGTACGCGGTGAAGCGAGCAGCCGCGGGCGACGGCCATGGACATCTTCTATTATCTCTACACGGGTATCGGACTCATTGGCATGGGGGTCATCGTCTGGGGCGTCCTGCTCATCTTCAGCAGAGTGCTGCAGCTCGAATTTACCCGGTTGCGGGGCAGAGCGATCTGTAGGGAGCGCGAAGCACTCCGTCATCAACTCGGGTCGTATCTCCTGCTGGGCCTGGAGTTCCTCATTGCCGCGGATATTATTCGGACCATCACCGATCCGACACTGAAAGAGATGGCGCTCCTGGGCGGGATCGTGCTCATCAGAACGGTGCTCAGCTATTTCCTCGACCATGAGCTGGCTGCGTCCTACCCGTGCGTGGAGCGTACCACTGAGGACGCTTAACCATTCACCACCGTTCGTTCCTCAGCATCCCTAGTCTGCTCGTGCGCTGCATAACTTATTTATCGCACGGGGCGCATTAGCAACCCTACTGGAGGGATAGAGAGATAAACATGATTATTCAGCAGTTTTTTGTTAAGGGGCTGGCGCACAGTTCCTATTTGCTTGGCGGAACCGAGACCTGCGCGATCATCGATCCTCGGCGTGATGTGGAACTCTATCTTGAAGCGGCCAAAGCTATGGGCATGGATATCACCCATGTTTTGGAGACACATCTCCATGCCGACTTCGTCTCCGGACATCTCGAGCTGGCAGACCGAACGAACGCGCAGATTTACGCGCCGAAATCCGCACATTGCGCCTTCAACCATGTTGGTGTCGCCGAAGGTGACCACTTTGGGATCGAAAATATGCGGCTTCGAGTTCTGGAAACGCCGGGACACACACCCGAGCATATCAGCTACGTGGTCTCGGACAGCACGCGGGGGGAGGAGCCGGTGAGTGTCTTCTGTGGCGATACGCTCTTCGTCGGCGATGTTGGCCGACCGGATCTCTTCCCGGGCAGGGCGCGCGAGCTGGCGTCGAAGTTGTATGAGAGCCTGCACGAGAAACTGCTCCACCTGCCGGACTTCTGTGAGGTCTATCCTGCGCACGGCGCTGGCTCGCTCTGCGGTCGTATGCTCGGCGCGAAGCGGACGAGCACCATCGGGTATGAACGGAAGTATAATCCAGAACTGCAGATCGCGGATCGTGAGGAGTTCATCGGCTCGCTGACCACAGACATGCCTCCGGCCCCCGATCATTTCAGTCGCTGCAGCGAGATCAACCGCCGCGGACCTACACTGGTGCGGACCCTGCCGGCACTGGCTGCTTTAGACCCGAAGTCCTTCTACGAGCGGTCGAAACGGGATGATACGATCGTTGTCGGTGTACGTGGTTACGACTCCTTCGGGTGCCAGCATGTGCCCGGAGCGTTTCACATCGACTTCGCGGGCAATTTCGCCACCTTCGCGGGCTGGGTGCTACCGCCGGACGCTGATATTCTTCTGGTGACGGACAGCAGCGAGCAGGCCGAAGCGGCTCAGGTCTGGCTGAGACGCGTTGGGCTCGATAAGGTCATCGGCTATCTTGACGGCGGGATGTTCGAATGGGCGAAGGCTGGCTTACCGACGAGTTACGTCCGGCAGCTATCGATAGGAGCGTTCCGTCAAGCGATCACCGGCGATCAGAAGATGGTACTCATTGACGTGCGCTCGCCGAGCGAGTACGCGGCGTATCATATTAACGGTGCGCTCAACATCCCCTTCGCGGATCTCCGAACGCGGTACACGGAACTTGATCCGACCGCGCCAACGATCGTCATCTGCAATACCGGCCATCGCTCGAGTATGGGCGTGAGCATTCTGAAGCAACGAGGATTCACGGAGGTTTTCAACGTCGCAGGCGGCATGACGGGCTACAACGCGGCAGGCTACGGCCTCGAATGCCCGGTCTGCTCCGTGCCACACGGGCCGCGATTCTTCACGCCCGAACCACAAGAGAAGAGGGGGGGATGAGGGATGGATTGGCTCACGATGGCACGCTGGTCACCCTATATGGTGGGTATCGGCATCGGAGTCCTGAGCTGGTTCGCCTTCGTGCTCTCCGACAAGCCGATCGGCTGCTCAACCGCATATGCGCGTACGAGCGGGATGCTTGAGCGGCTCGTCCGCGGCAAGACGGTGCTGGAGAAGCCGTATTACCAGAAGTTCGCGCCCGTTGTTGATTGGGAGTGGATGCTCGTTGTGGGTGTTGTGATCGGCGCATTCATCTCCGCGCAGCTCTCGGGCTCCTTTCAGCTGATCTGGGTGCCGAGCACGTGGGCCGCGACCTTTGGTACCAGTCCGGCACTCCGGTGGCTCGTGGCGATCATTGGTGGTTTCTTCATGGGCTTCGGCGCGCGCTGGGCGGGTGGCTGCACCAGCGGCCACGGGATCAGTGGTACACTCCAGTTAGCGGTCAGTAGCTGGCTCGCTGCGATCTGCTTCTTCATCGGCGGTATCGCCGCGGCGATGCTCATCTTTCATGTCATCGGGTAGGAGGGCGAACGCATGTTAACAGGATTGCACGAGAAGAAGAACCTGCAACTGGTGCTTGGACTACTCATCGGGATCATATTCGGCTTCCTGCTCCAGAAAGGTGGCGTGACGGACTACAATGTGATCATTGGGCAGTTGCTGCTCACCGATTTCACCGTGGTTAAGATCATGCTCGCAGCCTCGATCACCGGGATGCTGGGTGTGCACCTGCTCCGCAGCCTGGGCCTGGCCCAGCTCCATCCCAAGCCGGGATCATTTGGTGCCTCAGTCATCGGAGGTCTGCTCTTCGGCATCGGCTTCGGCATTCTCGGCTACTGCCCGGGGACGGTCGCGGGTGCGGTCGGCCAGGGCTCGCTCGACGCGCTCTTTGGCGGCGTCGTCGGGATGCTGATCGGCGCGGGTGTGTTTGCCGCGCTCTATCCAAAATTACAGCAGACGATTCTGAGCAAAGGCGACTTCGGCGAGCTCACCTTGCCAACGCTCTTCAAAGTAAACCCGTGGATCCTCGTGATTCCCGTGGCTGCCGCTTTGACCGCGCTATTGTGGTGGATGGAACAGCTCGGGCTGTAACTAACGATAAGCTTTACGATTTGTAAGCCTCAGCCAACAACCCGGTACCGCACGAGATGGAGCAGTATCCACGTGGCCATGTACGAGAGGAAGGCGTGCACCGAGGTCCACCACTGGAGGTAATGCATCAATCCGAACTGGATCAGTATGAATTCGCCAATCGCGCCGAAGGAGGCAATGAGGAGGATATCCAGCACGCTATAGGTGAGCTTGAAGTCCTGCGGCACATAGAGCGCCCATGCCGCGCCGCCAAACAGGATGACCAGCATCACCTCGATCGGCACGCAGGCGGGATGGATCGATTCTATGGGCATACATACGGGCACCAAATTGTTCGAGCTGTACCATAAATTGAAGATCGTACCCGAATTCTCGAAGATGAAATCGAAGAGCATTAGGAAGATCGCGACGATCAGGGCCTTCTTCAACCTCGTGCCCGCCGGTTTTTCCACCAAGAGCTCAACCGCAAACCAGCCAACGGCGCCGGCACTGAGCACGAGCCACGGGGTCCAGATCGGGAGCCGCCCGGCGTTCACCAGCGGCAGTAGAGCCAGGATCAAAAAAGCGGCCAGCAGGGTAAACAGGCCGAGCAGTTTCACGAGCTTTAAACGTTCCGTGGTACTCAGCTTTTCGTGTTTCATCCGATCGATTACAGTAGATCCTTGATATCCATAAAGAGCGCGGAGGCACCCATAATAAAACTCAGCCAGAAGACGAGCGCGTAACAGTCATCAAGCGGATGCCCGCGCCAGAGCACGTAAGCCACGGCGGAGAAGAGCAGTAAGGCAATACCGACCTGCCAGTGCTCTGCCTCGATGAAGAAGGTGAATGAGCTAATTGCTAACCCGCCAATAATAACGAAGAGCAGGAGTTTCTGGTGTGTTGGATCAGAGATCATCGGTATGATGCGCATTGTCATTTCTGCTTTCCTCCTTTGCGCTTCCGCGCTCCCGAGCACTAATTCTGTTAACAGCCAAATAAAACCCCGGGTGCGGTGCCCATTCAGGCATGGCAGAGCGTGTGCTCGACCACCGTTTGGATCTCCTTCGCAACCGCCTCCTTCGAGCGATCGCCGTTCACAATGACCGTGTGTTTAAAGCACTCGCGCAGCTCAAGGTACCGCGCTCTGACCTGTTCCAGCCGCTGCTCCTCCTCGAAGAGCTCGATATTCTCTCGGTTCCGCTCGATCCGATCCAGACATACTGCGGGCGGCGTATCGATAATCACGGTGAGATCTGGCCGTCTGAATCGCGCGTTGAGCGCGAGCAGAAATTCGAGATCGTTATCTACGGAGCCGAAGGCGAGCGATGAGAGCACATAACGATCGGAGATAACGATTTTATGGGCTGCAAGCGCGGGCTCGATCTCCTGTTTCAGGTGCTCCGCACGGTCAGCAGCGAAGAGCAACTGCAGCGTGAACAGGGATAACTCAGGGTTACGATTCAAAGCAGCCTTGATGAGCTTGCCGATCGGCGAGGTCGTGGGCTCCTTGGTAAGCAGAACGTCATTGCCGGTACTGCGCAGATATCCCGCCAGGAGGGCAGCCTGCGTGGACAGGCCCGCGCCGTCCAGGCCTTCGATGACGATAAAGCATCCTTCTTCGGCGGTCATTATGCTACCCCAGTACTTGATTGTGTTGAGATATGAAACGGAATCTACTTCCAGATTGCGACTTCGCGTACTTAAAGTAGCGCGCTTTCAGGACGCTCGTTCAACAGTTAGATGCCATATCAAGCGGTTGTCGTCTTGGAGACTTGCCGCCCAGCCGTAACCTGCTCGTCTTCGCTTTACGCTCGTTCGGAAATAGCCGTCTTTAAGTGTCTACAACCCTGGTTACCGCACCTCATCCCCACCGTACCGCATCCGATCAAGCAGTTCCTGGCGCTTGCCCGCGTTCCAGCCACTCACCGCCTGCAGGTAGCCGGTTATCCGTGAGATGTAATCGAGGTTGTCCGAGTTGCACTGCTCACACACCTCTCGCAGCCCCATCGTGACATGCGCGCAGTCTTTACAGACCGTCAGATCTTTGGTGAAGGCGAAGTAGCCCGTCTGCGTGTTCTTCGCGATCTTCATCGCCAGACTCTTAACGCCGCGTGGATCGGGATACCCCTCGCCGAGGAAGATGTGCATGATGTTCCCGCCGTCCACGATGGGGAAGAACCGGTGCTCGATTTCGATCCGCTCGGCAAGTGAGATCTTCGCGGCGGGTGGGACGTGCGTCCCGTTCGTATAGTAAATAGGCAGATCACGCGTCTCGTGGATCCGTGCCAGTGCGCCCTCAATATCGCCTTTCACCACGCTCAGCGCGTTCTCCCTGAACTCCTGATTCAAGAGGTCGGCCACAGCAAACCGCTGCACCACGGTCTCTGCGGGCGTGCGTGAGAAGCTAATTGTCATACCTTCGCGCTGCGAGAGCTCCTTCGCGTACAGCTCCATCACGGTCATCGCGTGCACGGCGAGCCGTAACGCTCCTTCGTCCTCGTGCAATTGCTTCCCGTAATGGTACTGCACCATCTCGTTGATACCGGCCACACCGATGATATACACGAGCTCGTCGAGATGAACAGCCATTGTGCCCTTCTCGTTCGTATGCGGATCTTTTGGCCGCTGTGTTGCGAACGGCATCCGTCCGCTCTCGACAATCTGGTGCATCCACCGCTTCTTGATCTTCAGCACCTCAACCGCGCGGTCCATCAGCCGCTTCAGCTCAGCAAACAGCTGTTCGTCGTCGTGATCAGCCCGATACGCGGCCCGCGGGCAGTTAAGCGTGATCACCTGCCAGCCGCCCATGGTGAAGTGTGCGCCGTTCCTGAAGTACATCTTGTCCTTGAAGTCTTCATCGTCCGGCGAGGTCTTGAAGCTGTACGCGCAGCACTGGTAACAGGACACGCCTTCGCCCGCGCCTCGATACTCCGGCATCTTGTTATCGAAATACGGCGACCCGTACTTCGCGGTCAATTTGAACGCCAGATCATAGAGCTCTGAATACGTGGGCAAATCTGGATGGTCGGTATTGAATGGCTCGTCCTCGGTCAGGAAGAACGGCTCGATTGCGATCTCCGGCTTCGGGAAGTTGAACGGCTTGCCCCAGTAATCGCCCTGCAGCATCACATTCATCAGCGCCTTGAAGGCCAGCCGTACCTCGCGCTCGTATTCACCGTAGGTTCTCAACGGCGCCCGTTCGCCGTCCCAGACGTCACCCTTGTACACCACGGGCTTATCTTTCCAGATCTTCGGCACGCCTGGCGTGAGCTGCACCGAGGAGAAGACCAGCTGCCCGCCTCGCGCCACCTGCATCTGCGTCATCTCGTAGACGAACATCTGCATCAACTGCTCGATCTCCTCGTATGATAAACCTTCCAGGTAGGGTGCAATGAACGTAAGGAAATTGAAGAAGCCCTGGCCGCCCGCGAAGTTCGTCTGCGCGCTCCCTAATATCTTGACCGCGTGCAGGATCGCCACTTCCGGCTTCTTCGCGGGGCCCGCGACCGAGGCCTTTGTGCCCGAGCCATCCGGCATCAGGCCATAATAGAAGAAGTACCGCAGGTCCCAGTCCTGGCAGAACCCGCGCGTCCCGAAATACTCGAGATCATGGATGTGCAGATCGCCGCTGAGGTGCAGATCAGCGAGCTTCGGCGGCAACAACAACAGATACTGCTCCTTGCAGATCTTGTCCGCCTTCTTCTTGTGCGAGGTCTCCGCGTTCTCCTGCAGATTCGCGTTCTCGTTCGCCTCGAAGCCCTCGCCAACGTCGATCAGATGCGCGTCGTAGACCGGCGTACCCACCCGGGTACAGACATTCCGCCACTCCTGCTCCTTGTACTCCTCCAGTAAGATCTGGTTCACGATCTCGCGCACGAGCGCGCCCGAGAGCTGCGAGATACCCATCACCTTGATCCGGAGCTCCGCCTCCCTCGCGATTTCACGCGCCGTTTCCTCGTCAATCGAGGGCTTACCGTAGAATTTCGCACCCAACGTGGTCTCACGTAGCAGCTGCTTCACGATTGCTTCCCGGTCCCACTCAACTATGTGTCCGTCGCTGGTTCGCACCTTGGGGAAACGTAATCGCATCCCGTCCAGCATGGTCTGCACCGAGCCATTCTCAATACCAAAAAGTCGGTTCATGCTCCTCCCACTTCCTTTAACGCTGCTTTCAGCATATCCTTCCGTAATACATCACCATCAAACAAGACCTCCGAGGTGAGAAACCGCGGCCCGATCTGCACGACGGGGGTGGTCATCGTGAAGACGCCCGCCATCCGCAGCTCGGTCAGCGCTTCCGCTGTCGTGATATCCACCTCCTCAACCTGCTCGCCCTCAGCTGCCAGGAACTCTTTGACGAGCTTACAATTCGGACAAACTTTCGTTGTGTAAACTTTTATACCCATTTTCTTCCACTCCACCGCGCGACCGCAAAAAAGCTGAAGATTATTGGAGAATCATTGTCGCTCTACCCTTATAAAACCCTCGGTTGCACCTAATTCTGAGCGTTTATAGGCGTTTAAATTTGTATTTGAGATAAAATAACGTTTTTTTCGTAAATTAACTGAGTATTATCCGTCTTTTAGGGGAATTAACCGTTTTTAAACGGGAAAAGCAGTGGCGTCCCGATCTCGTGCGAAGAGGCACGTACCACACAACGAACAACGTTATACGTATAGTGAAAGAAGTACGCACCGGACCAACGATCCACTGGAGATACCGGGAAGCCAGGGCCCAGATTCGAACTGGGGTGTAGCTGATCTGCAGTCAGCCGCGTAGCCGCTCCGCCACCCTGGCCCAACTCTTGCTAATTGATAGCACTGAGATCTAAAAATAGGTTATGTGCCTGAGTTCCACTACCGTGGTTACGTGCTCTTACAAAAATAAGAAGGTGAGGAAAAGGGCAAACGCACTTGCAACTCTGATTTCATCTGAGCTCAGCGAGATAGTCCGGTGTGGACGTTAGTAGCTGCGGGCTAAAAATCTCGGTTTTCACCTCGAGTCTCACACCCCAGCCCTATCAAACCGCTCTTCT
The DNA here is from genome assembly GCA_049975405.1 of Candidatus Methanospirareceae archaeon. Taxonomy (GTDB): domain Archaea; phylum Halobacteriota; class Syntropharchaeia; order Alkanophagales; family Methanospirareceae; genus JACGMN01. The sequence goes on along the minus strand of JBNGDK010000001.1, from coordinate 47,889 downwards.
AGCGGTGTCCTTAAGAGGTCTCTTTTTGGGGATGGCTTCGAGCTTAGATGCTTTCAGCTCTTATCCATGAGCGCGTAGCTGCCCGGCAATGCCCGGTCGGACAACCGGTAGACCAGTGGCGCCGCTGCCTTGTTCCTCTCGTACTAAAAGCAGCTTCTCCTCAGACCTCAATGCACCCCCAGTAGATAGCAACCGACCTGTCTCACGACGGTCTAAACCCAGCTCACGATCTCCTTTAATAGACGAACAGTCTTACCCTTGGCTGCAGATGCACAGCCAGGATGGAGAAAGCCGACATCGAAGTAGCAAACCTCCAGGTCGATATGAACTCTCGCTGGAGACAACTCCGTTATCCCCGGGGTAGTTTTTCTGACGTTTTTAGGCCCCACCAATGAGCCTTAAAAGTTCGCTAGATCCGACTTTCGTCTCGTGACCTCCTGCTATGCGAGGTCACGTCAGGCTGACTTTTACTCTTACACTCTACGGTGGAGTTCTGACCCACCTGAGTCAACTTTAGAGCACCCTCGATATCTTTTCAAGGGTATGGCGCCCCACCTGAACAGCCCACCTGCCGGTGTTCTCTTGCGAGTGAGGGACACAACTCCGAAAGGGTAGTGTTCCATTGGTGGCTCCATGCTTCCTAGCGAAAGCATTTCAGCGCCTCCTACCTACGCTCTACATCCGAAGTCGTGGCTCAGCGGCAAGCTGCTGTAAAACTCCACGGGGTCTTCGCTTCCCCTTGGGGGTCCCTGGCCTTTTCACCAGGATAGAACTTTCACCGGGTTCCAGCTAGGGACAGTAGAAGGCTCATTCCTTCTTTCGTGCAAGCCGCCAATTAAGCGGCTAGGTACTACGCTACCTTAAGAGGGTCAGAGTTACCCCCGCCGTTTATAGGTCCTTCGTCCCCTTGAAAAGGGCTTTCAGATACCCACACTGGGCAGGAGTCAGCGACCGTACACATCCTTACGGACTTGCGGTCGCTTATGTTGTTATTAGACAGTTAGCCTTCCCTTGTCACTGCGACCTGCTGCTCACGAAGCAGGCACCCCTTATCCCGAAGTTACAGGGCTAATTTGCCGATTTCCCTTAGCTGGAGTAACCCGACACGCCTAAGCCTTCTCAGCTAGGGGCACCTGTGTCGGTTCTCGGTACGGACATCCAGCCGCCTTTTTCACGGGCCCCTGGGCTCAACTGACTTCCGCCATTACATATTCACCCACTTCTCGCCATTACGGCTCTCCATGGGCTTCGATGCTTGGACGGTGCGACGGCACCGCTCAATCTACCCAGAAGCGTCAGGTGTACTCGAAGTACATAGGCTGGACGGCACAGGAATATTAACCTGTTTCCCTTTTGACATGCTCCAATTGGGACATATCTTAGGACCGGCTAACCCTTGGTTGACGAACATTGCCAAGGAAACCTAGCCCCTTCGGCGGTTGGGATTCACACCCAACTATGCTGCTACTCGTGCCAGGATTCTCGTTTCTGCCCGGTCCACACCCCTTCACAGAGATGCTTCTACCCAGACAGAACGCCCCTCTACCGGATCTCCTTGCGGAGCCCTGGGGTATCGGTGGTCGGCTTCAGCCCCATCCATTTTCGGTGCTGCAAACCTCGGCTGGTGAGCTGTTACGCACTCCTTAGAGGATAGCTGCTTCTAAGCTAACCTCCCAGCTGTTTGTGGTCTGCAACGCCCTTTAGTGTTAACACTTAGCCGACGCTTGGGGACCTTAACCCCAGTCTGGGTTCATTCCCTCACGGACTAGGAGCTTACCCCCTAGCCCGGACTCCGATCCTCTACGACGATGGCACCTTCGGAGTTTGACAGGGGGGCGAGGTCTTTCGACCCCGTATCCCCCAATCGGTTGCTCTACAGCGCCATCTATCTCCGATCGGGTCATACTACGGTATGTTTCGAGGGGAACCAGCTATTGCCGGGTTTGATTGGCCTTTCACCACTAAACGCAGGTCATCCGAGAGATTTGCAAATCATCACCGGTTCGGCCCTCCATTCTCCTTTCGAAGAATTTCAGCCTGCCCACGCTTAGATCACCCGGCTTCGGGTCATATCCCAGTGATTCCGCGCAGTTCATACGCCGTTCCTCTTCTTACGAATGCGAACCTATTGGTTACCCTTCGGCTTCCCGATTACCGGTTAGCCTCACCACTGAGATATACTCCCTGGCCCGTTCTCCAGAACGTAAGATACGACCCTGTTCTACGATCCTCGTACTAATCCCTCGCGAGATGCTCCTTCGGATCGCGTCATCACTTCCGAGCCGTATCACTCTGTCACCATTTAGTTTCAGGCTCTTTTGACCTCCTTACTTGGGGTACTTTTCAGCTTTCCCTCGCGGTACTACTCCGCTATCGGTCTCAAGACGTATTTAGTTTTGGAGGTTGGTAGCCCCCAGCTTCCCGCAGGAATTTCGACCTACGGTACTCAAGTGAAGGGTCAAGCCCTCTATCTTACGCTTACGAGGCTCTCACTCTCTCTGGCGCCTCATTCCAGAGGACTTCAGCTTCAATAGGGCGGGCTCTTAACCCTTACTTACCACACCACATCTCCCTCCTCTTTCAAGAAGGGATTCGGTTTGAACTCTGCCGCTTTTACTCGCCGTTACTCACGGCATCTCAATTGATTTCTTTTCCTGCTCCTACTGAGATGTTTCAATTCAGAGCGTTCCCAATCCCGAAGGATCGACTCAAAGAGTCAAGAGTTCCCATTAGGGCATCCTCGGTTCACAGGCTCCTTGTGCCTACCCGAGGCTTATCGCAACTTGGCACGCCCCTCATCAGCGCTTGAGCCGAGCCATTCACTAAATGGCATGATCACCAGTCTCACTAAGCCCATTGGATGTCAGAGTTGTCAAGTGCGTCTACACACCTCATCTGGCAGAGGCCACGCCTCGCCATCGGTACTTCCCTAGCAACACCCGGGTTGCTAGGTGCATTTACATACATACAGCTTCCTCACCATCAGTCCCACGCATGGATGGACTCGCTGGGATTTGAACCCAGGGCCTTCGCCTCGCAAAGGCGACGATCTTCCACTGATCTACGAGCCCGGCCCATCTCCCAGCTAGCTATACACCATGCGATAATGTAAAGTTTTGAGAAGCTCACCCACAATCCGACGATACTTTCAGCTCTGATTGGTGAAGATAAATTAGGAGGTGATCCAGCCGCAGATTCCTCTACGGCTACCTTGTTACGACTTAGCCCCCCTTACGAGACTTAGGTTCGAACATCCCAAGAAGAATGGCCTCACCTAAATCCCACTCGGCTGGCTTGACGGGCGGTGTGTGCAAGGAGCAGGGACATATTCACCGCCCCGTTTTGAGGGGCGATTACTACGGATTCCATGTTCACGAGGGCGAGTTGCAGCCCTCGATCCCAACTAGGGATGGCTTTAGGAGATTATCTCCCCCTTTCGGGGTCGATACTCATTGTACCACCCATTGTAGCACGCGTGTAGCCCGGAGGATTCGGGGCATACTGACCTACCGTGGCCCGCTTCTTCCTCCACCTTAGCGGCGGCAGTCCCCACAGAGTGCCCATCCTCTCGGAAGAGATGCTGGCAACTGTGGGCACGGGTCTCGCCCGTTGCCTGACTTAACAGGATGTTTCACGACACGAACTGCCGACGGCCATGCGCCACCTCTCAGCTAATCAGGCAAGGTCTTCAGCCTGGCCTTCATCTTGCTGTCGCCTCCGGTGAGATTTCCGGCGTTGAATCCAATTGAACCGCAGGCTCCACCCGTTGTAGTGCTCCCCCGCCAATTCCTTTAAGTTTCAGCCTTGCGACCGTACTCCCCAGATGGCGGGCTTAACGGCTTCCCTTCGGCACTGGCATCACTCGCAGTAATGCCAACACCTAGCCCGCATCGTTTACAGCTAGGACTACCCGGGTATCTAATCCGGTTCGCTCCCCTAGCCTTCGTCCCTCACCGTCGGATCCGGTCTGGTCAGACGCCTTCGCTACTGGCGGTCCCTCAAGGATTAACGGATTTCACCCCTACCCTTGAGGTACCTCTGACCTCTCCCGGTCCCAAGCCCGGCAGTATTCCCTGGAAGCTTGATCGTTGAGCGGTCAAATTTCCCAAGGAACTTATCAGGCCGGCTACGGACGCTTTAGACCCAGTAAAAATGGCCACCACTTGGGCTGCCGGTGTTACCGCGGCGGCTGGCACCGGTCTTACCCAGCCCTTCCTTCAGATGCGTTTTAGACACCTGAACAGCCTCCTGTGGAGGCACTCAGAGTTCCCTTATCGTGCTTGCGCACAGTGTAAAGTTTTCGCGCCTGATGCGTCCCGTAGGACCTGGGTTCTTTTCTCAGAACCCATCTCTGGGCTATTGCTCTCACAACCCATACCGATCGGAGGCTTGTTAATCCGTTACATCAACAACAACCTAATCGGCCGCAGACCTACCCTGTGGCGCCGGAGCTTTGGAGCAACGCGCATTCCAGCAATCGCTGCTCTATCCGGTATTAGCCCCAGTTTCCCAGGGGTTATCCCGGACCACAGGACAAGTTGTCCACGTGTTACTGAGCCGTCCGCCGGGTTACGCCAACCTCCGAAGAGGAAGGAGCACCCTCGACTAACATGGCTTAATCGAACTCTGATAGCAGTAGCCTCTGGCAGGATCAACCAGTGTTACTGGCAGGGTTAACATGGCACACACCTGACGTTACCAATCAGATCTACTGGCTCGTCAGATTGGGTTTTTTGCTTCCCAGTCGGACACGACAATCTTCGGTTCGTGTCCCCATCACCTTCTTCTGAAGTGTAGCGGAAGTCAACTTCTCATCTGATGGGTATCCCCGTAATCGAAGTCGACGCCGGTGCTACAATTAATGATAGGCAGGTGATCTTATAAAGTTTTCGCTGGCTCGTGATACAGGTGCGCTCGTACCGCTGATTCCACCGCGGCCGCGCTCAGTTTCCGGTCTGCAACGCCCTGTTCGATCGCTTTCAGAGCGACCGCACGGGCCTCGCAAACGTACATCTCGCGCTCCTCCATGCTCGGAATAATCGCGTCCTCCTGCAGCCCTTGTTCTTCCGCGTAGCGCGCGATCGCACCTGCCGCCGCGATACACATCTCATCCGTGATGCGCGTCGCGCGCACATCTAAAGCACCCCGGAAGACCGCAGGGAACCCCAGCGAGTTGTTGATCTGGTTCTTGAAATCTGACCGCCCGGTGGCGACGATCCGCGCGCCCGCGGCCTCCGCCTCCCAGGGCCAGATCTCCGGCACGGGATTCGCGGCGGCAAAGAGGATCGGGTCGTCCGCCATCTGCGCAACCCATTCCGGCTTGATTACTCCTGGCCCGGGTGTCGAGAGCGCGATGCAGACATCTGTATCACGCATGGCCTCGGCAATGCCACCGCTTCGCCCCTCGCGGTTCGTCTGCTCGCAGATCGCCCACTTCTGCACATTGGCCCGTACATCCGTTCTCGCCGAGTTCAAGATCCCTTTGCTATCCACCATGATCATATTACCCCAACGCGCGCCAGCCAGATGCATATACTTCGCGACGTTCATATTCGCCGCACCCGCGCCGATGAGCGATACAGTCACCTCGCTCAAGCGCTTACCCAGAAGCTTCAGGGCGTTGATCACGCCCGCGAGGATAACGAGTGCGGTGCCCTGTTGGTCATCATGCCAGACCGGCATCGTGAGCTCATGTTGTAACCGATCGAGCAGCTCGTAGCATTTCGGGCTCTCGATGTCTTCCAAATTGATGCCGCCAAAGGTTGGTGCGAGTGCCTTCACCACGGTAATAATCTCCTCCAGGTCCTTCGTGGCCAGGCAGATGGGGAACGCATCAACACCGCCGAGATATTTGAAGAGCATGGCTTTCCCCTCCATCACGGGCAGCGCCGCTTCCGGGCCCACATCGCCCAGACCCAGCACACGCGTGCCATCCGTAACGATGGCTACGAAGTTCCCCTTGTTCGTGTACTTGTACACAAACTCCCGGTGCTCTTGGATTGCACGACTGGGAACCGCAACGCCGGGCGTGTACCAGATCGCGAAATCATGGTAACTGGTAACGGGCGCCTTCAGCCCGAGCTCTATCTTGCCGGTGTAACGTGTATGGTACTCCAGGGCAAGCTCGTTTGGCTTGTTTGCCGCCCGTAACTGCTCGTTATCCGCTGCGTTCTCGTGCTCGTTCATGTCAGGTCGCTCTAGCCGTGTTGGGTAGTGTTAAGAAGCGCGAAATCTAATAAAGGTTTGAGCAGGCGGAGCTTTCGGTGCAAGAGGAACGAATTCATGAAGCGGGTGATCACGCCGGTTGAGGTAGGGGAGATGAAGCGGCTACAGGTCGGCGATATCGTGCACCTCAATGGTGAAGTTTACACGGCTCGCGACAGGGCGCACCAGCGCATTATCGAGCTTACCCGTCGAGGTGCTGACGCGGAGATTCCGATACCCAGAGGCGCGATACTGTACCACTGTGGGCCCGTGGTGAGGAAGCGCGGGGATCTGTGGGAGATCATTGCCGCGGGCCCGACCACGAGCACACGAATGGAGGCACTAACGCCCGAGGTCATAGAAATGCTTCAGATCCGCGGGCTCATTGGAAAAGGTGGCATGGGCAGTGCGACGAAAGCGGCACTGGCACGCTATGGCTGTGTATACTTCGCCCTGACCGGTGGTGCGGCGGTGCTAGCGGCCACGCAAATCAAAGAAGTGCAAGCGGTCTACTGGGAAGATCTGGGGCTGGCCGAGGCGGTCTGGCAACTCCGTGTGGAAGACTTCGGGCCGCTCGTGGTGAGCATGGATGCCCAGGGGAACAGCCTGTATGAGCAGATCGCCGAAACGGCTCGGCGAAATGTCCGTAAATCGGCAGCAGCGCCGAGCAGGTAACGCTAATACGCGGCGTTGATCTTCACGTAGTCGTAGGATAAATCGCAGCCCCACGCAGTGGCTTCCGCGCCGCCTCCTGTTCCGAGATCCACGGTCAGAGTGACTTCCTTTGCCGTCATAATCGCTCTTTCGGACTCCGAAAGCTTCAGGAACAGACCGTTCTGCACGGCGGGCACCTCATCGGCGTCACTTTTTATACTGATTGCGAGCTTACGCTGGTCAAGTTGGCCGGTGATGCACGCGCTACCGAGAGCGGCAATGGTACGGCCGCAGACGAGGTCGAGCCGTTCGCCGAAGACCGCGCTCTTCACCAGCGGTGACCTGAGAATCGCTCGCGCGGCTTCCCGTGCGTCCCCAACGGACTGCGCGTCATGTACCTTAACCTCGACGAACTTTGTCGCGCCTTCACCGTCGCGCGCCATCTGTTTCGCCAGCGTCTGGCAGACCAACGTTAGACCCTCTTTGAACGTTTCTATACCGATCGCCCCACGCTGGCCGGTGGCAACCACCAGCACGGAATCGTTCGTGCTCATATCGCCGTCCACAATGACCATATTGAACGAATCGTTAACCGCGTCCTGGAGACAGCTCCGCAGCGCGTCAGCCGCTACAGCGGCGTCGGTGTAAAGGACCGCGAGCATAGTGGCCGTGTTCATGTGCGGCGCAATCATACCCGAGCCTTTCGCAATACCGCCGATGACCACCGATTCGCCGCTCTCCGCCTCGATACGTACCGCAATCTCTTTCGGGAAGGTGTCGGTGGTCATGATGCCTTGCGCCGCGGCCATGCTCCCTTCCGGTTCGACGGTCATGCCTTCGAGGACTGCTCCAAGCTGCCGCTCGATCAGCGTCATATCGAGTTGTGTGCCGATCGAGCCGGTTGAAAGCACCCCGATCTCGGCTTTGGGCACGTGCAACGCAGCTGCTGCGAGCTCTGCCATCTTTTCCGCGTTCCGCATCCCCTGCTCGCCAGTGAAGCTGTTAGCACAGCCGCTGTTCGCAATGACCGCACTCAACCGACCGCGGGCGATCTGCTTCGCTGTGAACTCTGTCGGTGCCGCTCGCAGCTTATTGACCGTAAACGCACCGGCAACGGTGCCTTTGCCCTCTATCAGCGTTAGGCCATTCTTCCCCTCTTTGAGCCCATATGCTCTTACGCCCTTGACCGCGCAAATGCCACCCTTAATCATCTCAAACTTCATTGCTCAACGCCCTGCCTCGCGATTCCTTTGCCCCTTCGCCCTCATCATACCCATAGCGCTACACAAAAGAAAATTTATTTAACGTTGGCTTTCTTGATATAACAGTAAGAAACGGAAGGGCAGGGGCTCGTGGTCTAGTTGGTTATGACACCGCCTTCACGAGGCGGAGGCCATGCGTTCGAATCGCATCGAGCCCATCTTTTTCATCAAAAAATTCCCTGCAAGCTTTTTTGCATTTGCAGATGTAAGGTGATAGGAAGTACCATATAAAAGTGAAAAGCTTATGTATGTGACGATCACTAGAGATATAACGGGAGGTAGTTTTACAGGGAAATTTTTCGCTCATCACCTCCAAGAGGAAGAAGAGTGAGCAAGAATGAACCAATCAGAAAAGTCGAAAATAGTGGAGATCATGAAGAAGAACTTCTTTGGCGCGCACCTTGCCACCTGTGACGGCGCCCAGCCGCGGGTTCGACCGGTAGCGCCTATCGTGGAGGCCGACCTCTCCCTCTGGGTCGCGACCCACTGCAGCTCGCGAAAGGTGCAGGAGATTACGGCGAATCCCCGGATTGCCCTCTCCTTTGTGGAGCACCCCGGCGGCGATAGCGTGGCGATCGTCACCGGTGAGGCAGAACCAATCGGCGATCTGGATCAGAAGAAGCGGGTGTGGAAGATAGCCCCCTTGGATCTGTCCCGGTTCTTTCCTGAGGGCCACGGGTCTGCGGAGTTCTGCCTCTTCAAGATACGCATACAGAAGATCGAGTGGCGAGAGAGCTGGGAAAGCAAGACAAAGGTCTACACGCTTTTCTAGGGCGGTTTAACGCCGCTAAAAGGGCGGTAACAATGCAGGCAACGCGTTCAAAAGTGGCGATCGTGGGCCCGGGAAACGTCGGCAGCACCTTCGCGTTCGCCTTGACGATCAGTGGGCTCGCGCGTGAGATCGTGCTCATCGGGCGAGATATGAACAAGGCCGAAGGTGAATGCATGGATCTCAACCACGGTGCCAGCTTTGTGCAGCCGGTGCGCATCTATGCCGCGGGCTACGAAGGTTGTAAGGATGCGGACATCGTGGTGATCACCGCGGGGGCCAGACAGGAGCCGGGCGAATCGCGGATAGACCTGACGCAGAGAAACGCGGCGATTTTCAAGCAGATCATCGCTAACATCGTAGAGCACGAGGGGGATGCCATCCTGCTGGTAGTTTCCAATCCCATGGATGTGCTGACGTATCTTACGATAAAACTCTCTGGTTTCCCACCGCAGCGGGTAATCGGCTCCGGAACGGTCCTGGACAGCTCCCGGTTCCGGTTCCTCATCAGCCAGCACTGCCACGTGGACCCTCGGAATGTGCACGCGTATATTATTGGCGAGCATGGCGACACCGAGCTGCCAGTCTGGAGCCATGCGAACATAGGTGGGATGCTCTTCCCACGGTACTGCCCTCAGTGTAGGATGCAGTGCGATTATAAGACGGAATTGGGGGCCCTGTTCGAGGAGGTGAAAACCGCCGCTTATAAGATCATCGAGGCAAAAGGCGCCACGTATTACGCAGTAGCTCTCGCTCTGGTGCGAATCGTGGCTGCCATCCTGAGAGACGAGAATTCCGTGCTCCCCGTCTCCACGCTCATCCACGATTATTATGGCATAAACGACGTTTGTCTGGGTGTCCCGGCGATCGTGAACCGTAGCGGCGTGGAAGGAATTCTACGGCTCGATCTCTCTACGACCGAGCAGGAGCAACTCCGCCGGTCCGCAGCAGCGCTGAAGGAGATAATCAGCGGTATCAGGATATAAGGCTAAGGCGCCCTTTCCATACCTCACTACGAATTCCTGTTGCACACCGGTGACACGAAATTCAGGACCTGCGGAAGGAGTTGTGGGATGAAGATCGAGAATTACTTGATCACCAGATAGATAAGACTCAAGGCCTTGCTTGCCCGTGCCGCGGGCTACGACCCAGATGGTTATAAAAATAAACTATCCGGAAATTGGAATATGCGGACTTTCTTGCAGACTTTGTCCTAATTATCTCATGAACACGAAAAGTCGATGTTTAGGCTGCAAAAGTGAGAGCAGAATAGCCGTTGGTTGCCCTTTTATCACTTGTGCAATAAAGAAGAAAGAGGTTGAATTTTGTTGGGATTGTGAAGAGAGCAAAACGTGTGAAAAATGGAGAAAGCATAGAGAAGCCGGGAAAAGGGTTGATTCGTTCAAATGTTACCAGAAGCTCGAAGAGGATATTACCTTTATTCAAAAAACGGGAGTGCCTCAATTTGTAGAATCACAAAAAATAAGAGAACAATTATTAAGAGAGATGATACAAGAATTTAACGAAGGACGTTCAAAAAGTTACTACTGTATTGCGGCTACTGTTTTAGAGATTGATGGATTAAAAGAGGCGTTAGTCAAAGCAAAAAATGATTCTGAAGGACTAACAAGTAAGAATAAATCAAAATTACTCCATTCTATATTGGATGAAATTGCTAAGCAGAGAAAATATTATTTAAAGTTAAGGAAATAAAAAAAAAAATCCTCGATTGTTTTGTTGATTATTTCTACAGGTTTTACAGTCCTAACGGCTTTATTTGCTCGCTTATTTGTTCGCTTCGTCCCGCGCTTATGCTTCATCCTGACATACCGCGTTACATAAAGGGGCTGCAAAAATGTTTTGCCACACTATTTGCAGTACAGTTTATCAGATTAAACTTGTTTAAAATCTACTACGTATTTATTGACTAACTCTTTATTATTTACGGCATTAAGCTGCTTAAATAAAAACTCAAATTTCACCTCTATTTCTGCTGCAATGGCATCGCGTACATCTCTGGGCAAGTTCATAATCTCTTTTTTAAATGGACCGAGTGCTTTTTTACGCGTTTTGTATAAGTACTGCTCCTCTGTCTCTCCGACCATAGCTCCATGTGCTGCAGTTGTTCTGAGCCATTCATACATTTTCGCCCTGAGTTCAGTCGGAAAATGTTTAGATTCGTATAGCATATTCTGGAATTCTGTGGCCAGGTGCACCTCGGCAGTTTCGCATTCGGGAAATTTATGGAACGCCTCTGCCGGCAACGTCGATGCGCCGTGCTGCACTGCGCCTGCCAGGCCGTATTCTTTGCGTGCAATCTCGGATAAGGTCGTTAAGGTGTTAAAATCGAGTTCTACCTGAGCGATCGATCCATCAGGTAAGACTACCCCGCCATGGGACGTTCCCGTTTGCACTGAAATCTTGCTGATACCAGGTAAGCCCTGGCTCATGCTTTCGTTATAACCGGCCATAAATGCATGTAGCTCTTCAGGCGAGGAATTCTGAAGCCCCACCTCGCCTATTTCTCCGCCAACAGAAACGGTAACTCCGCGCGGTTGTATACTTCTGATAAACTGTGTTAATTGTGCGCATACGTCATAATTATCCTTCTGCTGGTCCTTTATAATTGGTCTTGATAAATCCACCAGTGTCGATGAATCGATATCGATATTGTAGAACCCTGCACCAATCGCCTCGGCAATCAATGCCTGCAAACTTGCTACTTCATTGTTTGGGTTCGTTTTATAGTTATTTGCATTTACCTGAAAATGGTCACCCTGTATAAAAACCGGACCCGTGTAACCTTCGGCTATCGCCGCTGCCAGAACCACAGCGGCATATTCAATAGGCGGCTGGGCAGTATAACCAATCTCAGACCGAGCAATCTCGAAGATGAATGCCCCGCAATCATTCCTCCTGGCCACTCTGAATAGGGCGCACGCCAAATCATAGGTCATACTCCTCAGATTTATTGCGGGCACGGTAAACCCACTCAGCTCGCCTCTCCCCCGCGCCATGTAGAACTCGTGAATACTGGCGGGAAAAATCCCACGCTTATACGCGATATCGAAAATCCGTTTGGCTAGTCGCTTCTTCGTTTCAACAGCGCCAGTCATAATGATATCCATAACGCTCTGCTCGATATCGTGCGGTTTTCCATCCATGCTCTTTTTCACCTACGTTAGAATGCGAATAAGATTGTAGATGCGTTCAACATCCAGCGATTTTTTCTGAATAGCGAACTCAAGATTTACCGTAACGATCTTATTACCGGATATCCCAACTGCCTTGTCGTACTCTCCCGCTAAAAGGTGAATTACCGCTTCATAGCCCAACCGCAAGGCCAGCTGACGGCTGTATGCCGTTGGCCGACCGCCCCGCTGGATATGCCCTAAAACCACAGGACGCGTTTCCAGTGAAGTCCTCTCAGTGATTTTACGGGCAATCTCTGTCGCGGACGCGGCACCCTCTGCAACCACGATAATCCAGCTGGCCTTGCCCCGTTCATTCCCCTGAACAATATCCTGGCAGATGGCCTCGAGATCGTACGCTCTCTCAGGAATGATTATATCCTCACAACCGCCCGCCAGAGCTACGGTGAGCGCGATATACCCGGTATTCCTGCCCATTACTTCAATTACAAAAATCCGCTCCATGCTGGTGGAAGTATCGCGGATATTGTCAATAGCACTCAAAGCAGTATTTACGGCAGTATCAGCACCAAACGTCAAATCGATGCCGTTTATATCATTATCAATGGACGCCGGGACACCGATGCACCGCACGTCGTATCTTTTAAAAAATTCGTGTGCCCCAGCAAAGCTCCCGTTTCCACCGATGACGACCGTACCGTCAATAGCATGTTTTTTAACGGTCTCAAACGCCCGCTGCTTCCCGGCTTCTGTATGAAACTCCCGGCAGCGCGTGGTCCGTAATATCGTCCCACCCTGATTGATGATACCAGAAACTGAGCGACGGTCCATACGTGTTAACTCCTCGTTGATCAACCCACTCCATCCGTGAAAAACGCCCACCACCTCTACGTTGTGATAGATTGCGGTGCGTACTACCGACCGTATGGCGGCATTCATTCCGGGGGCATCTCCGCCGGTGGTTAAAACGGCAATTCGCTTCATCATGTGCTCAGCTCCCTACGCTTAAGTTCGACATTTCTTCTGCGTTGCGATATACCTATCTATCTCGTTATAACCTAAAAACCTCTCGCCAGGCAGGTAGGTAGGTAGGTGACGGTTAAAAGCGGCGGCCCACCGTTGAGTTATCGGATCCACGCGCTCGGCGATGATAATAACAGGTAGTGTCCATAAGGTGACGCGCACCGGCGTTTGTCCCGTTAAAGCATCAGAACGCACTGCTGCCCTTATCGAACGCCCTTGATCTTATCAGCAATCGTTCGTATCTCGTTCGAGATCTCATTCAATCCAGCCCGTATCTTGATCAATTCCCGAGCAACACTCCGCTTCTCCTCGTCTTCACTCCTCGCGAATTTCGTTGATAACGTATTAAGCGAGCCGGATTTTTCCTCCAATCTCCCTGACGTATCGTTCAACTCTGCTGAAATCTGACTCACGTCCACGCCTTTACCCGCACCTCGCGAGACGTAGAAGTACACAAATGCCGCACCCAATACGATTCCCAGGAGCAGTGAGAGGATGGCATAGAGCATGAGCGGTGGCGGCTCTGCCTGAACTGAGAGCTCACTATAATGCCTTGACAGGACAGATGCCCATCCCGGATGCCCTTCTTCGGCCAATCGCCGGATATCCTCTTCCAGATCGGTTTCGCCGATCTTACCCTGTGCCTCTTCCAGATTCTGCTCGATCTCGCTCTGTGCATCCTGGATGTTTTCGGTTGTTGAGAAGAATGCCATTGACGGCTCTAATTTCTGTATAATAGTCTCTAACGTCGCTCCGTCTCGCGTCGTGCCAACGGTTAATTCAACGTATACTCCTATCTCGCCGATGCCGCGTATGTCGTAAGCTTCAAATCCCGGCTCTTTGATGTTCGTTCGTATCGGCTTGGGGACATCACCAGAGAGCACAATCGTCGGGACCAGGGCTTCATGCGCTTCCGCGCCCTTCCACACGAGTACATTTGCCGCATGGTAAATATCATCACCAACCTTCCATTCCGGATTATCGAGATTGGTCCGCAATTCCAGGACGTAGGTGTCGAGAATGGGGTTCCCGGTCTTGCTCACGTAGATGTTGAATTCAAGCCGGTCCGCTTCATATTGCTTGCTATTCAAAAACCCCACGTAGGTCTGTTTACCTCCCGTTTCCAAATTAAGGACATATGACGTGTCTTCATCCAGTTTCAGCACATCCTGTTGCGCTGACGCGAGTCCACCAGTCAAAAACAGGAGTATGCAGGATACTGCGACGAGTGCCAGAATACCTAAGCGTTGCTTGCTCATTGTTTGTTCCTCCGCATATCGAGTGAGAGATCGGGCAGCTCGACACGCTCCTGTTCCACCCGCTCCACGCCCCCGACACTGGATACTGAGTCCTCAGGTTCGGTTATCTTTTTCAATTCTTTTAATGACGATAACAGGAGTGCAAGCGGCCCACCCATCTCTTTAATACCCTTTGCGACCTTCATGCTGTCCTCACGGAGCTTCGCGATCTCCGCTTCTGCCTTGGATATGTGGCGAATTACGCTCGGTGTAGTATCTTCAGAGGGTATCTTACCGAGGAAATCCATCGATTTATCGATAACGGTTTTTATATCATCACTGAATCGGTTCGAGAGCTCTTCAATCCTGTCGATTAATATCTCCATGTTTCGTGCCGCGTCATCAATCATCCTCCGCAGTTTCTCCGTTTTCGGTTCAGCCGGGGTAGCAGCACCCACGCCCCGTAATTTCGTTATCACTTCGTCAAGCTCGTTCTTCAGGTGCACAAATCCTCTTTCCGCCTCTTTGGTCCATCGCTTCATGGTTTCCATGCTTTTACTGGCAGATTCCAGTCCATGCACCAGCATCGTGAGATTCGCCAGTGAATAGCTCTCTGGATCAGGAACGCGCATATTCTTGATATCCTCGGCCTTGTTCAAGCCAGTAAGCAAATCGTCGAAGATCTTCAAGCACTGTGCGAGCACGATGGGCACGTTGTTCCATATGGCCTCCTTCTCCAGCACCTCGTAATTCTTCCAGAACGTGGTGACGGTATCCCGGTTTTTATCGTCGGCACCCGGCGTGTACGGGAGACCGGAGATAATGGAGAAGGGTTTTGGAGTACCATAGAAGAGCGAGTGATGCCGCTGCATGCGAACGAAATCGCTCTCATTATACGCTTTTTCAAGCCATTCCAACTCACGCAGTCGTGGCGGGAGCCCGGGTCCTGGCGCCCAGGGTTGCAACCCGATCATGAGCGTGTATAGAGCAAAACTGTGCGACCGTGCAGGCGTATCCAATTTCAGCACATCTGCGTCCTTGGCAAATCGTTCTGTCACCATGGTTTTAAACGCGCCTCCGCCAAGCCGCGCGTCATCAAAATTGTCCGCCCTGGTGCTCAATACCGCGATGAAGTGCCCGAACTTCTCCTCCTCGTTCACGATGTTACCCAGCGCGTCGAGAGTGAGGAAGCCGTAATCGTGAAGAATGTCAACGTATTTGGAGGCCATGGTGCTCTCGATAGAATGCCGGTAGTTCACCATAGGGTTAAAGATGACATCGCCCTCGTTGATCGGCGAATGTGTCCAGCGGAAGAACTCCTCCTCGCGACCGAGTTTCTTCATAATCTCGAAGAATGAGAGATTCTTGATGTCCTCCCTGCTCTTCTTTAAGCTCTTTATCTCCGCTTCTGATAATTCGATTTGATGATAGCTCCGGGTATTCAGCGGTGCGGTGATATCCCGGAGTAGTTTGCTCTTAAGCGCCTCCAGGCGCTCTAAATTCCGCTCTGTACCTCGCTTCTCCTCTTCTGCATCGCTGGCCCGAATCTCCAGATCGAAGACCTCTTCCTTCAAGCTCGAGATCTTCTTCCGCGCTCTGTCAACCTTCGCCTTGGCATCAGCTATTGCCCCTGCATTCGCATGTGTAAACATCCCCGACGCTGACTCGTAGCTCTCTATCTCGCGCTGCACGTCCCGTATCCGCCCTTCAAACCGCTCTAATTCACCCCGTTCCGTATCTATCTTGCCGCGGATATCTGATATCTTTGCCTCTATCTCCACCAATCGCTGCCGAACCCCCGGCATCTCATCCCCGATGTCGTAGAGCAGGAACAATTTCTCCGTGGGGAATACGCACTCATAGTATCCCAGAGAATCAAACCGGTTCTCATAGCCACGTGCCCTGTTCTGAAGGTCATTGAGGTCAAGCCACTTGCCCTTCGTCTCGACCGATCCCCCGGGGAGGAACCCGAGGTCGAGGAGGAAGCGTGGTATCGCCCGCTCCAGCTCATCATCACGGTTCTGTCCCTGAAGGTCTCTGCCGAGCAGGAAGAACAACTTGAACGGGTTAGAATAATTCTTGTCTTCGACGACGATGTCCTCGGTATGTGACATGAGGAAATGGAGCTCTTTGAGCGTCCCGAGGGCGTTCGCGGTCGGGAGCGCAGATTCCTTGCTGGATGGAAGAATACCAATGCCAAAGATCACCGGCTCGGAGCCAAACTGTTTTGATATCCAATCCCTGATGTCAATGGCCACGTCGAGCAGCATGCTCGAACCCGTTCCGCCGCCGAATGCGCAGACCATGATGATAAAAAAATCCTTGCCGCCCGTGCGGTTCCTCAATTCCGATGCTGCCGTGCCGATCGCACTGAATATCCGCTCCCGGTGCACATTATACATCGCGCGCCCGTAGATCCGGTGCTGTCCGCACCCGGCACCAGCGGCCGAGAGATACGGGTCAGGAAGCCATCGATTTGCGTTCTTCATCAGGATGGTATCTGGCCTATTAAGGATGATCTTCTTCCGCTCCTCAACCTCGGTGCATGCGCTTGCAGAGGCCTGATCGGTATCGATGATCAAGAACTCCTGATTCTTAGGGACTTTCTCTGCTTTGGATTTCAGGGTTCGCAGGATGTTATTGACGATGGTACTTCCCTGGCCGCCAATTCCTATGACAATCCTATTAACCGTATCTTCTCCCTTCTCCATCTCGCAAGCTCATACCCCCTTCTCTTTCGTTTCGTAATCTTCCACCTTCGTTTTGATGGAGCCCATCTCCTCCTCGAACCGCTCTATATCCATCCCGCTCCCCCGTATGTCGCTTTCAATCCCCGCAATCGCGCTATCAATGCTCTTTGCCGTTGAAGCGAGCTTCCTCGCTTCTTTTTCGCCCCTGAACCATATCGCAACGCCGACCAGACCACAGATGACGCCCACGGCTAATATGCCATAAATCGCGATATACGGCGCGTAACCGGAGAGCGAGGAGAGCAACGGATCCCGGTACGAGTTCAAGACAAAAGAGATTACTGCAAAGACCACCCCGATGAGCGGCATGAGCAGCAACATCTTGTCCACCTTGAGCTTCAGGAGCAGCACCACTATCTCGACGATGAGCAATAAAACCACAATCAGGATACCTATACTCCCAGGGTCCATTTCCAATCCCTCTTTCTTTTTACTATAGCGTGTATGAGTATTTTAATGTACCCTTCAGGAGCGCGGGAATCATCCGCGTGTTTACCTCGCTTTCACGCTCGCGTCGCGCTTTCAACGTTCTGGCCCCGTAAGGGGCTTCTTATTCCGCTTTTTCGTGCTCCGACGTACCCGCTCTGTAACAGACAGTTGTCCGAGCTGAGCGGAGATCTGCGGATCGCACAGAGGAGGGTGGTAATTAGTTTTCCGACGAGGCGGACACGGGAACTGAACGAACTACTTACTCACTCGGGGTATTCTCTTCTGCTGTTTCATGAGAAGGAACGTTTTGGAGTTCCTCCTTAATACTCTTCAGCCGCTCGGCATCATAACGCACACGCGAATGCGCATCGGCTGCTAAAAGCCTGTACCGGCGAATGAACCCTTTTACATCAGTTGTTGATACCGATTTGAGCACTTCAAGCTCATCCATTTTACTTTTGGACCAATATTCCACCGGGTAGATATCGGTTGCGGGATGAGCTTCGGCTATTTCCGCCTCCAGCTCAAAAATCTGGTGATATACCATCTCCAGCGTAGCAATAGCTGTTCTTATGAGCGTGTCACCATACTCACGCAGCTGTGCGATCTCCGAAGGGGACATGCAAGCCTCTATGCTCATTTTTAGTGCTGCCACCGCCTCGTTAGCTCCGCTCGTATCGAGCAGCTCAGAAACGGCGACCGTCAGCTCAAGAAGCTCTGCCTTGTACTGCTCAAACACGTCTTTCAAGAGAGCAATTAATCGCTCAATCATGCTTTTCGACACCCGTGCTGCATTTTCGTAGTTCCCATGCTCTACGCTGTGCTCGACGATTTTGATATCCGTTCTGATCCGGGAGGTGTCCACATTCGCTATCTCTCGCCCTACCACCTCCAGGCGGTGTGCGTCCTGCAGCGCGCTTTGAAACGCTTCTTCTAGGATCGAGCCGACGTCATTCATAAATAAGGAGAGCTCGAGCGAATCAACGACAATGCGGTCCCCGGTCCGCAGCTTTGACTCCAGCCGCTCTATCTGACCGTGTATATTCGGATAGCCTGCAGCTTCGAGCTCTTTTAGTTGTTCCAGGTGTTCCGTGCATTTATCCATCATGCGGGAATAGAGCACGACCTCGTGCCGATCTTTTATGCCCTCAAAGAGTTCATTCGCCCATTCTATATCGGCGAAAACGACTTTCCTGAGCTTCACGCGGTCTATCCTTGTTCGTCCGTTCACTTCGCAGCCCAGCTCGAGCAGACCTTCTTTTACCTTACTCAACTCCTCCATGAATTCTCTGGTACTTATCCCGTATTTATGCTCAAAATCGTACAATATACGCCGCTCTTCTCCATACCGATCGGCGATTCGCATGACATCGCGCTCCATTACCCGCTCAGTTATGCTTCGCTTGCGTACTGTAACGAGGTATCGTACCAGGAAGGAGACAGCAATCATTGTAGGAATGAACAGGAGAATGATGGTTATTGCGAGGTCCGATCCGGTATTGAAGAGAATGAAAATGCCAAGCGCAATTAAAACCAGAAATACAAGTGGAACGATAATACTATACCGTTTCATGCGCAAGCCTCCTTATCTCACGTAATCGTTCCAGCTGGTCAAATTTAAAGGTGAAGAAATTGGTGATCGAAGCTATGTTCCGCTTTGTCGGAAATACAGCCAAACGGAACTCCTTCGCGTGTGCGTGCAAGACTTCCTCCACCTGCTCCCGATCCACACTCCTGCTGCTGATATAATGGTCCGGGACGTGCAGGATAGATAAGCACTTCTCGCAGCCTAACGGCAGATCAGAAACGCTAAACTTCTCCAGGGAGACGCGCAGCAGTGTTCTGAGGTCAAGCGGTTTGTGGCGCAGGAAGGGGAAGATATAGCCCCATAACCCTTTGGTCAGCTCCGATGCTCGTGACAGGGCCACATAACCAGACTCATCATCGAACGATAACAGCTTGAACACTTCGCTCAGGTGCAATGCTGAACTGCTTTCTGATGCAGTTGCGGATCCACCTGCCGCTGTTGCTGCGAGGAGGTCAGCGATGCAGGAGGCGATATACCGGTTGTAGCCCGGGTAGAAGTCTTCGTAATTTGGCAGATGTGCAATCCGCTCATTATCAACGATGAGAACAGTACGCACGTGCTCTTCGAGCTGTTCCAGCGATCGATACGCTGCTGTTAATTTCTCGGTTTTTTCACGCCGCTTCGCGGGGACGATACCCACGAGCACGCACGGTATGTCGAGCTCGGTCAAGAGCTCGGTGATACGGGGCGCCAGGTCACTCCCGCCGAGGCCCGCGAAGAAGAGTGCGAAATCAATGCCCTTCAGGGTCTTCAGGGTCTCTACGGTACGATTACTGTTCTCCCGGTCGACCGAGAGCACCATGGGCCGGGCTTTTTTCACCGCCCTATAGCCCACCAAAGCATCAAGGATGGCCTCCCCGGCGGGTCCTAACCCGATAAAGAGATGGGTCATAACGTCCTTTTAAACATTTATAGCTTTTTGCGTCTCTATACTTATTAATGGATACGCACCGTGCAGTTAGTTTGCTGACCTTAGCAGTCATTCTAATTACTCTTCCCGTGCTCTTTTTCCTCCCGCCTGCTGCCAGCTCAGATGCGCTGAAGCGAGAACTGCTCGCAGAGGTTTTGGCAACGGACGCGGAAGAGCGGGCCGGCGTTTTTGGCGCTTACGAGGAACTCTATCTGGCGAAGACCAAGACCCAGGCGGTGCTCCAGGGCATGGAAGGCACGGCGGTAACATCCATTACCAAGGAGTGGGTGGAACTCCTCCTCGGCATCATTAGTGACTTCGAAGAACTCGCTAATCTGAGTAACAGCGCAGCGCCTTCAGACCACCGAGCGGCACTTGAACTCGCGGAGCGAATAAATTCGTCCATCAGCATGCTTGACCGCTATGAGAGCGCAAAAGAACCGGGGATACCCATGCTTGCAGGGCTCGCGCTGGAGCGTTTTTATCGCGGAGAGGGGGAATTCTTTGAGGCGCTTTCAAGGATCGAAGAAGAGACCCGCGTGAAGATCGAGTATGAGCAGCTCAGCGCGAACGCATATAGAAAGGGCGGCGTATATACGATAAGCGATGCCAGCAGGATGGAGTTCGAGTCACGGAGAAATGATTGGATATACAAGCGCGATATGGAGCGAGCTGCAAGCTACCTCACTGCATCGCGGTCACACCTTGCCAGCGCACAAAGTCCTCCGTCCGGTTTCTTTGGTGCTGCGTTCATCGAGATACTGAAGGCAAAGGATTCCTTTGAGCAAGCGCAGACACGCTATGAGAAACACCAGGATAAAGAACTGGAGCATCTTGGCGCCATTGAATCGGAGATAAGAACAGTCTATCAGCGGTTGATGCTCGATATACTCAAAGGAGTGGCACTTTATCTCCTTATTCTTTCCTGCTTTGTGCTATTTTTATGGCGTAATTTTGAACGATGGGATAGTGATGTGCATGATACAAGGTTGGGTAAAGAGCTTATTGATTAGAATAATAATTGTGGTTTTTTCGTGCACCATTTTATTGTTTTTGGTGCAGTCGGTGAGTGCGATAGATATAGCCGTGAGTCCTTCTCATAGAGATGTAGGCTTTTCATTCGGTCAGTATGCAGATAATACAGCAACGGTATCTTTTACCATTACTAATTACGGAAATGCAACAGTAAGTGGCAATATTGAGCTCTCTACTACGCCCCCGCCCCCTATAACTATCAGGGGGCCTTCTTCTTTTACCTGTGCTGCTGACTCAACCACCACCGTTCAATTTACCATTGAGGCGTTACCAGCACCGTCTGGTGAAGATGAGACGCACACAGTTACACTAAAGATAGGAGAAGAACAGGTCACCGTCAGGGTAACGATAACCTACTCTGCGAGGATCGAAGTTTCTCCTTCTTCAATCGATTTCGGACGGGTAAGTGGTACTCAAAAACCCGCTAAGACCGTTCGATTCCGTGAGCTCTATGGGTACAAAGACGTTACGGTTAACCTCATAAAGAGCGGGGGAAATAGCTGGGTGACGGTAACAGGTCCTACGAGCATATCGGTCCCAAAAGGAGGATATTCTTCTGACGTCACCTTTCAGCTCACACCGGGAACACCAGTTCGAAACGACTATTCATGGGCCTTCTCCCTATCTACTATACCCACCAGTCATACGACCATAAGTCAGAGTTCGATCTACCTCGAGGCGTATATGTTACTGCCCGCGAAGCTTGGCACAATTACTGATGAAGAGCTGAAACTAACGTTTGATAAGCCCAAGGGAACTGTTTCAGGATACGAGCGGGAGGTCTATGTGCGCGTCCGAAATGAGGGTGACGAGACCATGCGGGTGAGCAGCCGCATTATAGAGTACCCTACCGGTGGTATCAGTATCACCCTCGCTGAGTCCCCGAACGAGGTTGCGGGAAAGAGCAGTAAGAACATTCGAGTCCGTGTCTTTGCACCGTATAATGCTCCTGAAGGAACATACCACGGGAGCGTGTACGTAGACGCGGGAGCTGCTGGCCGTGGCACAGCGGATATCACCATAGTGATAACCTGGCCTGTTGACTTTACCATCACTCCGACCTCCATTGATTTCGGGTCCATTGAGTTGCGGGAGCGGGGATATGACCAGAAAAGCGCGACCATCACGTTGACTGAAACCTACCGCTACAAACCGGTACGGAACGTACGCTTCTCAAAGACCGGTGCATATGGTAACTGGTTCACAGAAGAGATGGATTTTCTGGAAATACCACCTGGTGAATCAAGAACCGTTACCATCACGATAGAGCCGGGATTAGAGGCTGTGCCCGAGGACTATGCATGGACGTATAATGTGGGTGCGTACGAGATCGCAGCAAAGCGTATAGCGGTAACAGCAAAGATTGTTCCAATCAATATCAACAAGATGATAGAGGGGCTTCGATCCTTCCGAGAAACCCCACTGTATCGCGCTTATCCCTCTTCGGAATCGATCATAGCGCAGGGGATAGAGCTGCTTGAGGACGTAGAGGGCAGCGAAATAAGTGCTGAGGACTGGGGCAGAATACCGGTTTTGATGACGGGAACGCTCTCGCTACTCTCGTCGTTAAATGACGGAATTGTATTCACCGAAGCGGCGAACTATAGAAGCGCGGTGGAGAGCTTATCAGCGGCATCGGTCGCAACTGCCACGATAGAATCGAGCTCAAATCTGAACAACGCAGCTCTAGCGGGTTACGCAACGGCTATAGCGGCCGATGCGGGCAGGACGAGCGAGGAGGTGTTGCGTGATGAAGCGAACCTGCTCGAATTGCGTGGATGGACCTTAAAGAAAGCAGTGGAGCATGCACTGGCAATCGGTGAGCTAAGTGGTTTAACCGAGGAAGAAAACGTACTCGATGCTGCACTTTCGTATCACTATGCGGCCATACTGTACGGGCTGCTTAACGATAGAGAGAAAAGAGTGGAGAATGTTTATGAAAACTCCTTACTCATGGACAAGCACGATGACCTGGTGAGTGATGCGACCGATCTCCGCATTAGAGCGGAAACCAGCATAGCTACGAGTAGGGAGAACGACCTGGCCAGAATTTGGGATTGGTATCTTTTGGTAAATCCGTATAACTACGATACGTTTGTAGCGAGCTACGAAACCGCAGAGAGCTATCTGGCTGAGGCATCCGAGAAGTATACGGTAGCGGGCGAGCGATTGTTATACGAGCAAACAACGGAGGATCTTCACCGTTTACAAAGCGAGCTGAGATCTATTCTCCTTTTGTTCTTCTTTTCATGCAGTTTGTACGCCATATTATTCAGTTATGCGAGCATCCGTATCATCAGAGGAACGACTGCTTATCTCAGGGACGTGTATGAGCGAGAGGCAGGGGAGTTACTGGTTGGTGGGTAGCTGATCTATCGCGGCATGGTGCGTCGAATACGTGCTGACGAAGCAGAACGCTCGGACGGTGATAGCAACCGCATGATCCGTGTTCCGCTCGCTGCGTCGCCTCGAGGTCGCCGTTTGAAGATGTCATAAGTGAGCAAACAAGAGAGCCAAAAACTCGTGCGGAGCACGGTGTTCTCTAAAGCTCCGTAAAGGGCGGAATTGGCGCCAGCTCGATTATTTGCACGCGTTTGCGCGGGGACGATTCTTCCAAGATTTATTATTTATCAGAGATAAGAATA
The DNA here is from genome assembly GCA_049975405.1 of Candidatus Methanospirareceae archaeon. Classification (GTDB taxonomy): domain Archaea; phylum Halobacteriota; class Syntropharchaeia; order Alkanophagales; family Methanospirareceae; genus JACGMN01. The sequence goes on along the minus strand of JBNGDK010000001.1, from coordinate 24,230 downwards.
TATAGTGAGTAGAATCCGAGTGCCAGAAAAGAAAGAGCGATGGCAACATCAAAGACTCACGAAGATGATACTTCAAAGGAGGAGCATAAGATGCATGATGTAGATACCACGAAATACGTCATTCATGCTAACATCACAGCTGAGGGTTTCGTGGAGAAATCCGATGTGGTGGGTGCAATATTTGGTCAAACGGAAGGTTTATTGGGTGAAGAGCTGGATCTGCGTGACCTGCAGAAGAGCAGCCGGATCGGGCGTATCGAAGTGAATGTGGAGTCCAAAGGCGGGAAGTCCAGTGGCGAGATCCTCATCCCCTCGGGCCTAGATAAAGTGGAGACTGCGATTCTGGGTGCGTCTCTGGAGACGATCGATCGTGTCGGGCCGTGTATAGCGAAGGTTTCCGTACAGAAGATCGAGGACATTCGAGCAACGAAGCGTAAGAAAATAACAGAGCGAGCGAAGCAGCTCCTGCACGAGGCGGTCGAGAAGGGGATTGAGAGCGAGTTGATGGTGAGCGAGGTGAAGCAGGCCGTACGCATGGAGGAGATCACGAACTACAAGGGCTTGCCGGCGGGCCCGAATGTGGAGAGTTCAGATGCTATTCTTATCGTGGAGGGGCGAGCGGACGTCCTGAATCTGCTGAAATACGGGATTAAGAACACCATAGCGGTAGAAGGCACGAACATCTCGCCGGTGATCGCGAAGTTGAGCAAGCGAAAGACCGTAACAGCGTTCGTGGATGGTGATCGCGGCGGCGACCTTATCTTGAAGGAGCTTTTGCAGGTCGCTGATGTCGATTACATCGCCGCGACGCCCGAGGGCCGAAGCGTCGAGGACATGAGCTACAAGGAGATAACGAAAGCTCTGCACAACAAAACGCCGGTTGAGCAGCAGGAGTACGGGAAGAAGGAGTCCGACCGGGAAGCACAGCGCGTCATTCAGCGAAAGCGAACAAAAGAGCCGAAAGAGGAGCGCGAAAAGCTGCCAAACCCGTTTCAATCACATCTCGACGAGCTTGAAGGCACTTTTAAGGCTCGACTCTTGGATAAGGACAAGAACGTCCTCAAGGAGACCACGGTACGAGATCTCGCGAAGGAATTGAAGGAAACGAGCGAGGATACGAACAGCGTGGTCTTCGACGGCGTGATCACGCAGCGGATTGTTGATATAGCGAAGGAGAAGGAACTGGAGTACGTGGTGGGCCTCAAGATCGGCGATGTGGTCAAAATGCCAACTTCGCTAAAGGTGATCACCACAGAATCTGCCTAGCAGCGATAAAATCCGCAGGGTACGTCAGAACCGAGGGCACAGCACCCCGGTTTCCCTTTTTCTTTTTCCCTGATCGTTACAGTAAGCGCACCAAGCCCGGGAAGATGGCAATTACCTGATGTACCCGAGTTCTTCCTCGCGCATCCGTGGCATCTGCGCTTGCTCCATCTCTTTCAAGCGCTCAACGACTTTTTCCATCTCCTCCGCACGATCTTTCAAGGCCTGCGTGTTTAGCTCAAGATGCAGCGCACGCACCAATACTTCAAGGACAGCCTGTGCGCTCTTCGGATCGACGAGATAGCCGGAGGTGAGACCCAACAAACAGACCGCGGGAATCTGGCGCAATTTACCGAGCCCGAGCAAGAGGCCAGACGCTCCGACGATACTACCACCGGGCTCTTCCTCTCTGAACTCCACGCCATACTGCTTCATCTCCTCAACGAGCGCAACGGTATTCGCAGCGCCCAGCACCTTCTGCCGCTCCACAAGGTGTCCGATACCGTAGCCGCCGAGCGTATAAATCCGGGAGACCCCAAACCGCTCTCCGATATCGAGGAGCGTCTCTGCGATGAGATAATGCCCCTCATTCGTTACGCTCTGTTGATCACCGGTGAGGATCAGCAAGTCGTGCTCCTTCGAGTGGCAGGTGTAAAACTCGTTCTTACATAAACGAACGGTCCCATCGCTCTCGACCAGTACCTGAGGCGGGAAATGCCAGGAATAGAGCTCGAGAATCTTCTCGGCCTTGAGTTCGTGAATGATATGCTCAGCCACCAATTTGCCCACGTTACCGACACCGGGAAGCCCTTCGAGCATCACCGGCTCGTTCAGTTTCACCTCTTTCAGCTCATGCAGCTCTATCTCGTCCATATTTCATCATCCGTCTGTATTTCCCATAAGGATCTTGAGGTGAGAACCGCGCGGGTTTCGCCCGCTTCGTCCCACTGCCGCACTTCGGACAGATCTCCTGCAGGGTATATTCGCCACAAACCCCACATCTCCTTATTTTTGAGGTCATTAAAAGCTTTACCTCTTTTATGTTCGTATGCTATGTGAGGTTACGGAAGAACTTACCATACCCCCCGTTCTGCTTGACAATAGAGATAGCAGTCGAGGCTGCCTCGCTCAAGATGCTCTCAGCCTCTTTGTAATTCGGTGCTGTTACCCGAATCCTGTACCGAGGTGCGCCGATGTAGAAACATTCAACGCTGGTGCCCTCACTGCCAGTATCCGGCGTTTTTACCGATGATAGCCGCTCCCTGACCAGCGCCTCAGCCGTGAGCAACGCTTCCTTGATCACTTCCACTCCATTCGGTATCGGGGACTTGAGCTCAACGTATCCGCTGATCTGAACAGAGGGCAGTTTCACGTTAGCATGGGCGACTTCATCAATCGCATCGACATACTCCTGAGCGATGCCGAGCTCGATGAGGACGCCTTTACCCTCGCGGACGACGTCCTCGAAGGCGTCGTACAAGCTACCATATGCATCCAGCAGCGTCGACTCGATTACCGCCAGCTCCTCCTTCCCTGCTTGCACCGTCGCGGTGGGCGTGGTAAGCGCAAGTGTAAGCCACTTCTTGGCTTTCTTCTCGTTCTTCCACTCCTTTATCCGCTCCCGCTTCTGCGCATCTTTGACTGCTTTTAAGGAGAGATCAATGTGCCCGCGCCGTGTATCCACGAAGAGTACTTTGCAGACGATTTTCTGCCCTTCACGCACATGATCCCGGAGATGCTTCACCCAGCCAGAGGAGACCTGACCGATGTGTATGAGCCCTTCTTTATCGCCATACTCATCGAGGGTGACAAAGGCGCCAAAACTCTCGAGCTGCTGCACGGTGCAAATGACCAAGTCACCCTTCTCCGGCCACTCGTCACGAGCCATCTACGTAAAGACCTCGATGATCTTGCCTTTGATCTCCGCCTTGCCGCCTGCAGGCTCAACCAAGGTGCTGCCACAGACATCACATTTCACTCGCGTCGCGGCATGATCAAAGACGATCTGCTCATGCTCACAGTCGTTACATTTAACGCGCAGGAATTTGCTCTTCGTTAGCTTCTCCATCTCGGTCACTCACTCCACCAATTCAAGCTTAGCAACGCGAAAGCCTCGCCGCTGATGCGCTTTCTTACACTCTGAGCATCGGTACCTGAGGAAGACTTTCTTGGTCGGTTTATCGCCGCCGGGGACCTTGGAGAACTTGCCCATATTTCCAATACCTGATCTGCGCTTCTTCTGGCGAACGATCCAGTTGAGTGAAGAGGCACGTCCCTTCTTCACCTTCTCCACGCTGTGAACGGTGTGCTTGTCGCAGAACGGGCAGTAGATCCGCATTTGCTTTGGCATCTTCATTTTTCGTCGTGCTCACCTCCACCATGCTCGATTTCACCTTCGAAACGCTCTGCCACACCGCGCTTGCAAAGGATCTCAGCGTTGGTCTTCGGCAACATTATAACATCTTCTCTTTTCAGTTTATAAATTCTGCCGTCAATCCCCATGAAAGGCGGGAGGTCATCCAGTATCCGAACGATGTGCAACTCTTCGCCGCGTTCCCCGGCCGATGTGGGCTTGGTCGATCTGAAAAGGTTCCAGGACTGATCGGGCTGCTCTTCTCGCTTTTCCTGGTGCTGTGGCTGCTCTTCTTCATCCTTCTGCCCGCTCTGTGCCTTTCGCTCTCTCTGCCGCGCTTTTGGCTCGGTTTCCTGAACCGTCTTTTTTAGCTCACTCTGCGCTTCTGGCGCGGCGCTTTCTCGCTGGTCGAGCATCAGGGCCAGCAAGCGCTCCTTACCCGCATCCACATGACCTTTGACACCCGTGAAGATCTCCTCCTCAGCGGCCAGCATTCCCCGGGGCAGCGTTTTCGAGCCGGAACTGGCGAGCTTCACGATCTTGCCGATGCGCCGGCGTACGATATCCTCCACCTTCATACGCGCGTTGCGAATCTCGTCTTCCACAAGCTCAGCGCGGCGCTCGTCCACCTCGCCCTTCTCCGCCTTCAACTGCGCGATGTAGTTGCCAACGTCCTCACAAAACCCATCGGGCAATTCCTGCAGTGTCGCCATGCTTCTTTCCTTATGCAGGATCTCCCAGAGCTGTTCGATGTCCATGCCACTTACTGGTAAAAGAGACGTGATACAAAGACATATCAGTTTCGATTGCTGTTAATCAAGCGAGTTCCGCAGCGCCACGGCAGAGGAAATAAAGCGCTGCGAACTCCGGTAGCGACACGATTTCGTCTTTCGCAATGGTATAGCGCTCGCTGCGCAGAGTGATTGCGGAATCACGGAGCGGGCAAATTTCAACCGGCTTGCTGGTGAAGACGACGGCATCGGCGAGTGGGTCAAAGTCCTCGAAGGTCTTGACGGTCAGCGGTTTCGCGCGCAGACTGGATTTGCCGTGGAGCGACCCGGGCAAGCGAATGAGCCGCTTAATGTCCGCCGTCACGGGCTCGTCCACACGATCCGCTGATCTAACCCTGACGAACTTCGTCACCGTTTCGGTCAAGGCGGTCCAAATCGGCTTACCGAACTGCGGGATCTGACCGTTCTCGATTCGGTGCATCACCGACTCATCCTTTGCGATTCGAAGTATAGTCTGCGCCTTCTTCCGCTCTAGCCCACCAACCGCACGTATCTGTTGCAACGCCGGCTCGTTATCCATCGCCGCGAGCTCGTGGAGGAACTCGAGCAACCCGTCATGAACGCGTCTGCCCCAGCCTTCCGATACCAGTTTCATATCGGCCTTCCGTGGCTGCTCAGCTGTGTGCTCCTGCTCCGTTGTATCCGAGACCATGAAGCTCGTGATGTCGAGCCCGGTGGCCATCACATAATCCACGATCTCGCGCCGCTCGCGACTACCAAGACCCCTTACTGATTCGGTGGCGATATGGATGTGATAGCCGCGCGAGCCCGAAAACGCCAGCGCTATTTCTTCATCGTCGAACCCGAAATCATGGATGAGGAAGTCGAGTAATTTCCGCGTCTCTGCCTTCACGAGCTCGAGCAGTTGCTCGTAGGAGTAGCGTGAGAGCTCAGCTTCGCTCACAATGTGATCGGCATCGAGATCGAAGATAAGATCGGCGCCGTGCCAGCCCTTCTTCGCCATATCGGCCGTGGGATCGTCGTACACCGCGGTCGAGTAATAGGCGTGCGCGGGCCCGTTCTCGCGGAGGTAGCTCTGGAAATCAGTCTCGGTGGCAAGCGCGATATGCCGCCGCATCACCAGCTTACCAGGATAGTGCTGATCGAAGAGTACGAAGCCCCACTCGCGCTGCCAGAACTCTCGCGGTGGTCGGATCTTTGCCGCGGTATAGTACGCCTTGAACCTGCGTGCCACGAAGTGTTTCGTCTTCTCGTTCATCTAACTGTAACCCGAGCTGTAACCCGTGCCCAACCAGTAATTAGGAAAGCAACCGGGTATCTTTAAGGTGATGCTCAGCCGCACCATGCTCACACAAGAGGGTAGCCGGGCTTGTCCAGCAGAGCAGTAGCGATTATGTGCGTACGAGCGAGCGGCTGTGCGGTCGTTGGGGTCTATTTTTAAATCGTGAGCACAACTTAACCATAAAAGATGATCAGCATAGCGATCCCAAAGGGCAGCCTGGAGGCGCAGACGATGCTGCTCTTCAAGCAGGCAGGTCTGGAGGTGAAGGTGACAAGCCGGGAGTACAACCCGACGATCAATGATCCAAGGATCGAGAAGGTGAAGATCCTTCGGCCGCAGGAGATACCGGAGTACGTGGAGAAGGGCTACTTCGATTTGGGCATTACCGGCAAGGATTGGATCGCGGAGCGTGACGCGGATGTCGTGGAGATCGCGGATATGCGGTACAGCAAGATGGCTGAGAAAGAGAGCACCGTGAATATCGTCCTGGCGGTTCAGGCAGATAGCGCGATCCTGGGAGCAAAAGAGATGAAGCCGCAGAGCAAGATCAGCACGGAATACCCGAACATCACCCGGAAGTTCTTCGAGCGGCTCGGCATACCTGTCCAGATCTTCTTCTCGTATGGCGCGACGGAGGCGAAGGACATGATGGACGGCATCGTGGAGCTGACGGAGACGGGCGAGACCCTGCGGAAGAACAACTGGCGGATCATCACTACGCTGCTTGAGTCGTCTACGAAGCTGATCGCGAACAAGGACTCGTGGACAGATGCAAGTAAGCGGCGCGCGATGGAAGAGATCAGGACGTTGCTCTCTGGCGTGCTGGAGGCGCGCGGGAAGGTGCTGCTCAGCATGAACGTCGCGAGCGATCGGTTGAAGGAGTTAATCGCGGTGCTGCCGGCGATGAAGCGGCCGACAATCTCGCAGCTTTATGATTCCGATATCAATCACACCCGGTATTACGCGGTGGAGACGGTAGTGAGCAAGCACGAGGTGAATGTCTTGATCCCGCTGCTGAAGAGTAAGGGTGCAGAGGATATCATCGAGATCGATATCACGAAGATTGTGAAGTGACGCGTGACACGCGCGTTTACGCTTACCGTTTCTTTTGCGAGTGTTGTGAACATGAACCGCCTCTGGTGCGTGACCGGAGCCGGGCATCTCCTTCTGGAGAGTTTTGCGCACATGCACTGGTCCTGCAGCGAGCACGAGGTCACCGTCGCCTTCTCGAGCGCAGGCTCTGCAGTGGCGCGAATATACGGGCTCCAGGAGGTGATTGCGCAGGAGTTAAAGGGAGTAATCAGCGAGCGGAAGCAGGGCTATAGCTCACCGCTCGTCGGCCGGCTTGCGAAGCGGGAGAATACGAGCTCGTCATCGTTACGCCCTGCACCGCAAACACGGTGGCGAAGATCGTGCGCGGGATCGCGGATTCGCTGATCACCAATCTCATGGCGCAGGCGGTTAAGAGCAGCGTTCCCATATATGTTGTGCCAACCGGCGTCGCGAAGATCCAGGAGACGACGATGCCGATGAGCCTGGACCAAGAAACCGGTCGTCTTTGCGAGATCTGCCCGCCGCTGAAGCACTGCCGCAGAATGCGATCTACCGGGATGATCGTGTACGTATGAACGGCTTGCGGTGCACGGTCTGCAAGAACTGTATCGAGCTCTGCACGTATGACGCGATCAGTTTCGGCGGGAAGGTGCGGGTGCACATCCGCGATCTCGATATCAAGAACACGAGAAGATTGGTAAAGATGGAAGGCATCACGGTCTTTCAAAGTACCGATGCGATTACCATTTAGGGGATCAGCCGCGATCCGTGATGATCGCTCGGAGGGCGAACACGTATAGCTTGAAGAATTGCAAGAATTACGGTGGGTGTATGCAGCCTGAAAAAGCCTTATATGAGGAGCGGATAACGGTATGGAGTTTCACGGCCATTTTGGGCTTTGTAAGCGCGGTATTTGTCTCCGTAGTCATCTATCAGGTGTTGATAGGGGCACTTGGCACGAACCCCGCGCCGAATGGGTTCTACATACTCATGGCGCTTTTGTTTTTCGCTCTTGCGATCACCTTCAGCACGCTCAGGATCACGCTGTCGCCTCGCTCGATCGTTGTTCGGTTCGGCCGTATCAAACGTACCATCCCCTGGGACCTGATCGAGCGCTGTTATATGGACAAGGTCACGAATCTCAGATATGGTGGTTGGGGGATTCGCATAGGTCGGGTAGGCGGAAAATGGCGATTGGTATTCACTATTATCGGCGCGCCTCGTGTGGTACTCACGCTAAAGCGGGGGAGGTTTAAGGAGTTTGTATTCTCCACGCGGCGTCCCGACGAGATGGTGCGGATAATCAGGCAGCGGATCGGCAGAATGGAGTGATCGATCATCGGGCTTTATCTATCGCCGTCTTAACCACGCGCTCGTACTGCTCGGCTTCGGCGAGTGGCTTCGTCGCATCAATCCCCACTTTGGTGGTCAGGCCGTCCTGCGAGGATGGGTCGAGCGTGGAGCCTTTGATGCCGGGTATCAAAACGAGATCTTCGTGCCAGCGCACGCGCGTCGCGACCGCGTACTCCACATCGGCCTGGTCGAACGGATTGACGTCGTCATCCACAACGATCACGCGCTTCAGGCTGGGATGCGCGGCAAACGCGGCGATGATCGCGTTTTTTGGCTCGCCCTCCTTCTGCTTCGTTATCTGCACCACGGCGTGGAGATAGCAGCAGCCGCCATCGGTTAGATACACGTTCCTGACGCGGGCCACGCTTTCGACTGCCCGGTAGATAAGCGGCTCGTACGGCACGCCCATGAGCAGCTGATGCTCCTTACCAGCGGGCAGAATCGCGTGATAGATCGGCTCGTTCCGGTGGTACATCCGTGTGAGCGTGATCACGGGCTCATCGCGGATGAGATCATAGGTGCCCGTGATGTCAAGGAATGGTCCTTCTCGCGCTCTTTCCTCGCCGATAATGCCCTCGAAGGCGAACTCCGCATGCGGGACGGCAATGCCGTTATCGAGCTTGAAGAGCTCCACGGGGCCTCGTTTCAGTGCTGCCGCATACTCGAACTCTTTACCCGGCGGCACCCGCGTCGCAGCTGCGAAGAGGATAAGCGGATCAACGCCGATGGCGATCCCGACTTTCAGGTACTCGCCGTGCTCCAGCGCCTCACAGTACATCTTGTACAAATGTCGTGAGGGCACGAGCCGGGCAGCCACGCGGTTCTCGTCCAGGACGAGCATCCGGTGAAATGAAGCGTTCGTAACACCGTTCCGTTCCGCGACCACGATTCCACCAGTGATGTACGTGCCGCCGTCTTCTTTGAAGTGGGTGAGTATCGGCAGTTTATTCAGCTTCGGCGCAGTCACTACTTCCCGCGTCGGTGAGTGCTCGACGATCGCAACTGAGCCGCCCTCAGACGAGCTGCTGCAATCAGAAAGGTCAACGAGGAACTGGAGGAGCTGCTCCTGTGAGAGATTTAACGCCTCAGCCAGCATCGCGCGACTGCCAAGCACGTTCATGATGACCACATGTCTACCATCAACGTTATGGAAGAGGATCGGTAAACCTTCGTGTTCACGCTCCGCGCAGAGCGCGGCAACTTCGTATTTTGAGGAGACCTCATCCTCGATCTCGATCAGTTTCCCTTCACGAGCCCATGAATCTACAAGCGCCCTCATGGTATGGTTACCTTCCTGGTGGTTGGAGCCTTGCTCTGTTTTCTGCTTCGCCCAACTAACTAACTATATACGGGACGTGATTGATAAATTACCGGCCATTTGTTTAACACGGGAATTATGCGGGATATAGCCCGAGATTGCACAGTGTGGATAAATCCGGCACCGTTTCCCGACCACCGTTCCCGGCTGGAGAAGGACGTGCCCCCCGAGCTTGGTATCATCGCCGATGACCGCCCCAAAATTGGTCATGCCCGTGGGATAAGCGGTGGTAACTCCATCGGCACGGGTAATTCTGATTTCCACCTTCTTGTTGTTTAACAGAACATTCGCTGTATCGGTCGCACCACCAATGTTAACACGATTCCCCACGAGCGAAGTAACAACGAAATTACGATGTGGAATATTCGAATGATCAAGCATGAGTAACTGTCGCGTCTCCGTGCCAGTTCCGATAAGGCAATCAGCTCCTACCAGGAGTTGCCCGCGGATGTACGCACCGCTTCGAACAACGGTATTCCTGCCAATGATGGTAAGGCCACGTATGATAGCGCCCCGTTCCACGCGCGCGCCTTCTTCCAGACGAACGCGATCGGGCTCCAACCAGGCTCCTTCTTCCACGTCGCCCAAAATCGCCGGCTCCATGATCCGCTCGATATACGCGGGTAAGAGTGCCACCGCTTCCCAGACATACCGCACCTCCTTGAAGAGTCCCGCGGCCTCTGGATTATCGGCAAAATCAAAAAATTCTGCCGGGCTGAATTCATTTATCATACCCGGGTCTCCCGAAGATCGCCCGGCTCGTGCGCTTTTTGCATTCGCCGCTCGATCCAGTGCTGATAGAGGTGCTCATAATCCGAGACGGTTTGCTCTTTATTAAAGGCGCCTGCATGCGCTCTCGCCTGCTTCTTGAACTGCATGAGCAGTTGAGGATCTGCAAGCAGCCGAATCGCACGTTCTACCGCAGTCGAAGGCCCTGTTGCTGGATAGAGGTAGCCCGTCTCGCCATCAACGACCACTTCGGGGATCCCGCCCACGCGCGGTGCAATAACCGGGACTCCGCACGCCATCGCCTCCAGCGCAACCAAACTGAAACTCTCGTAGGTACTGGTGAGCAGGAGCAGATCAGCTTGCTGGAGGATAGCGGCAACATTGCGCTGTATTCCCCAATAGGTGATATCGCGCTCAAGTTCCTGAGCGTGCAGCGCTACTTTGAGTGAGGCCATATCGGGACCGTCACCAATCAACCATAATTCCGCGTCCACGTGCTCCCGAATCCCGTGATAGAGTTGAGCCAGGCGTGGAACGTTCTTAACAGGCCTGAAATTAGATATGTGCACGATTCGTGGTCGAGACCGCTGCACTTCGTGAGACCGTGCTTGAAATTCCGATAGATCGATGAAATTGGGGATCACGCGAGGGGGAGCGGATAGCTGGAGTAGTCTCGTTGCCAGTTGAGCATGACTTCTTGAAACCGTCGTTATTTCATCGACAGCGTTCAGCCATCGCATCATCTGTGCCCGTTTCACCACATCGCCACAGCAGGTAACATCAGTCCCGTGCAGCGTTCCGATAAGAACCGGCGAGGCTCCTTCCAGTCTTCTCCTGACCTCAGCAGCAACGAACGCAAAGGGGAACCCATAGTGGAAATGGAGTACAGCAAGTGTATCCTCTTCAATTACCGTGAGGACCATCTTCAGGTACGATTCGAGCTCATCAGGTGGCCAATCAAGGAGCAAATCCGCAGGATGGTCGCCAGTATCCTCACGCAGGGTGTGAAGTGTGAGGGTACGTGAAACCTGGCAGGGGAAGAACGGAGTAGTACGGGTGAAGAGATGCACCTCATGTCCCCAAAGAGCTAGCGTAGACGCGAGTTCCACCGCTATGCGGGAGCTTCCACCCATACTCGCATGGCACAGTAACCCTATGCGCATCCTAACGCTTCTCCCACCCGGTTATTTTCCTGAGTTCATTGGCCAATACTTTGATGATCTGCCCCACCAGCATCGGTTTTTGCTGTAATAACATTTTGAGTTGCTCTGCCTCAATTACGAGCAACTGAACCGGGCCCTTCGCGCGGATAGAGACCTCGTGGGGCGTTTCTGCAAAAAAGGACATCTCACCCACGGTGTCACCCTCGCCTTCCTGATAAAAGAGCTCCTCCTTTCCCGCCACTTCCCGCAGGATCTCCACGTCGCCCCTGAGCACAGTGTACAGCTTATCCGCCGGGTCACCGACTCGACAGATATACGCGCCGTCTTCCACCCAGTGTTCGGACATCAGGTTTGCAACTTCATGCAGCTCCTCGTCAGACAGTGGACCAAATAAGGTGACGCGTTTAAGAAACTCCGCGCGTTCGTGGATGCGCGCGGCGGGCAGCGATACGAGATTGGCAAACAGCCGGATTGCGCCCGTCACCCCGGCCGGTATCTGCCGGAAGAATGAGAGCCCGGTATAGACATACGTGCCCTGACCATAACCCGCGACGAGCAGTCCGCCCTTCTTGGGCGCTTCACCTGGATCGTTCGCTTCTATAATAGGCAGGTAGCGCTTATCGAAGCTCGAGAAATAATAGAGGCCCTGTTCCACGATCCAGTGCTCGAAATCCGCGTGACTGATTTTATTGGGCCAGTTAAGAATCGGATGCTCCCGCTCGAGGAAGGTCACCGGCGCGTCTTCATAGCTCACACGGTCATGGGGCTGGTTGTAAGCAAAGTGATACGGTGCGAACCCCTTCCCTTGATAGCCGTAGCCCTGATATTGAACGATGAGCGTCCCTCCGTGCGCAACGTAGTCCAGAAACCGCGCGTAACTTTTCCAGAGCTCTGCTCGCGTGAGATACGCGTTCGGACCAACGACAATCACGTCAAATTGCGCGAGCTCAATAAACGCCAGTTCCTGATCAGTAATCAGATGAAACTGCAGATCGAACGCTTCTAGCACCTCCGGAATTGACTCCGGCGCACCGCGAATATAGGCGCATTTCAGCCCTTTCGCGAACCTGACTTCGATCATGCACAGTTCGACCGTTGCGGGGGTGATGACGAATTCCTCTCTGACACAATTCGTCTCATCCGGCAGACCGGGTAGGCCAGGCATGCCCATGCGTATCGGATGGAGCACCACGTCGTAATCACGGTCGCCAACGCGAACGACATAGCGAAGGGTATAGTGCCCGGCCGATGTAGCGCTGGGTACCCGAACCGAGAAGTAAGCGGACGTGGCGTCTCCCACGGGCCCCAAGGCAAGCTCGATTTCGGCAGGTTCTACGTGCCAGCCATCGGGCACTTCGAGCCGCACGGTGCCCTCAACGCCCTCGTGCTCCATATTGCTCCGTGCCGTCACCATCAGGTTCACCTGCTGATCCTTCGGGCCAACCACCAGGAATTCACGAGCCTTTTGCGGGCTCAGCGAAATCGGCGGGATAACCGCCATGGTCAATTCCCGCTGCCCGCCGGGGAATTTCTCACGGAGAATCGCAGGCGCTCGCAGCGTGAGCTGATCTTCGCCGAGCTGTACCTTGCAAGCAACCTGTACAGGTGGAGGTCCAGAGGGCTGGCCTGCAGGCGCTCCTTTCGGCCAATGGTACTGCTCGCCCACCTTCGGTTTGGCCAACCAGTACGGGATGGATAATTCCGCCGATGGAGCCGCAATCACCTCACACATCGAGCTCAACGCCGCCGATGCTTCCTCTATAAGCTTGATCTCCCACGTCTCAGGGACGAGTACCGTGAATGCGACACTGCTCACCTCGCTCTGCAGGAAATTCCATAATGTTGCAGTCAGGTGGAACTGTTGGCCGGGCGTGATTCGCGCGTCATCCGTGAGACATTCAAGCCTGAGCCCCAGACATCTCGCAGCAACCTCCTCAAAATCCGCGATCTTACGAGTCAGATATGCACTAATCGCCTTCTCCGCCTGCGACTCGAGATCCGCTCCAGTCAGATTCGATCTGGTCCCTTTGAGCAGCGCAAGACCGTCAAGGATCGGTCTCGCAGCTTCCTCCGGGCTCTCTACCCGATAGCACTGAAGCGCCTCCGCACACTTCGCCTTAATCTGCTCCAGGTCTTTACGCAACCTAAGCGCTCCCCTTCCGGGATAGTCTGCCAAGCAGGTCAGCGTCGGATCCAGACCGTTATAGATACTTGTCTCTCGAGCGGGCACCTCAACCTGGCTTTTGTAGCGTGCGAAATAATAGTAGAAGTCCCCGGGCTCTGAAATCACGCCCATTGATTGTGTTTGATGCTTGCAATAAGCCGCCCACGCCTCTTCCTGGTAACTCGTTCCTGAGATAGGATCGAACTCCCCGGTATTGATGCGCAGGATACCGTCACGCTCATAGTCGGGATTATACGTTCCCCTGAGATTGAGAGCGCCCCCAGTCGTGAGATCGCGACCCGAATTATTCATGCTCTGATAGCATTTTTGTGGCTGCCAGGCATAGAGCCCCTCCTCTTCCAGCTCAGGGAATTGTGCAGGATCTCCCGACGCTTTATACGCTTCAGAGACTGCTGTTCCTATCGCCTGGTGGTGCCCGTGGAAGTCACCAGGATCGCCCCGCCACCGGGCGACCAGAATCTGAGGCTGAACCATTCGGATGGCGCGAACGATCTGCTTAACGACTTCCTCGCGGCCCCATTTGTAAAAGCTCTCGTCCGCTGTTTTACTGTACCCGAAATCAAAAAAAGGGCCGTAAAGGCACTCACCACCATCAATAGCACGCGCATTCTGCGCCTCCCAGGTACGATAAACACCCAGCTGCTCCTCTTTGTACGGCCCGATTCGGTTTTGGCCGCCCTCACCACGCGTTGCTGACCAGTATACCGCTCGCGCTCCGTATTTGCCCGTGATATAACTGAGGAGCCCGATATCCTCATCATCCGGGTGGGCGCCGACATGCAAAACGGCACCAGCCATCGGAAGACTGCGCATGCGATAGATCAAGTCGCTTTTTCGAGGCACTATCTCTCGATTCATTTCCTGCCGCCGCGAGAAAAACCGTGCGCGTTTCCAGCTGTGTTTCCCGCGCATTACCTTTACCAAAGCGGGCTCTTCTTCTTAAATCTACCGTTTCATCGCCGCTCAACGAATGCCCTGGAACGGATACAGAAAAAACACTGCTCGTTTTCAGTCAGGTCAACGATTCATGACACAGGTAGCGCTCTCGCCTGCAGTATAAGACGGAGACCATCGAAAACAATTTAACATACGGAGTGTTACGCTAATTCGGAAAGCTGAAGGTTGCGTAAAAGCGAAGTAAAAGGTAGAAGCTGAATGGATATGAAAACCATCACATTCGGTTTCCCGCCGGGTTACCTGAGGCCCGTAGAAGAAGTAGCATGAAAGAGCGTTTTGAACTTGAAATAGAAGGGAAGCTGGAGAATTTATCAAAGATAAGTGATTTTATTTCGAACTCTGTAAGAGCACTCGGCTTGTACGACCGGAAGGTTTTTGACATTCAAATGGCCGTAGATGAAGCCTGCGCGAACATTATAAACCATGGCTATCGCGAGAAGAGGGGTACCATTGCTCTTTCCTGCCGGAAAAAGGGGAAGAATATCGTGGTGACTATTACGGATGAGGGAACACCATTCGACCCAACTTCAGTAAAGACACCTGATCTCGACGCGATCATGGAAGAGCAGGAGATAGCAGGATTGGGGATCTATTTCATAAAGACACTGGTAGATGCGGTCAACTATACTTACCGTGCTGGAAAGAACGTGCTGACGCTCATCGTTGCCCATGGGCAGGCACGGCGATTCAATGTCGCGCTGCTGGAGAAGGTACTTATACCCGCTATTATCGGCTTCTTCGCGGTGCTGATAGCATTCACGCTTCTCGATGTGATCCCGCTTATCTCCGCACCTATGAACCTTGATGTTGCTCGTGGCATACTGGAAGGTGTTGGCGTTGAAGGGCTCTCCGCCATATTTGCCATTGTCATCTCGCTCACCTTAATGGCTGTTCAGTTTGCGTCACAACAGTACACCCACCGGATCATGGATTTCCACATCAAGAGCTTGACCTTCTGGTCAGTGATCGCCATTTACCTCGGCAGTCTACTCTATAATGTCTTCGCCCTGGTTCGGCTAAAAGAGCCGGTTGAGAGCATGTACGTGGAATTATCGGTATTGTTGACTGCGCTGAGCTTTGTGATGCTCGTTCCATACTTCTTTATCACCATGCTCCGGCTCAAACCAGAATCGGTGATCAACCACCTCTTGAGTACGGTGGATGACGAGTATCTCCGCTCGATCCAGCGCTATTTTCGGGAAGGTGAGATGCGCATACCCGGCGAGGTAGATAAGGTGCTCCCGGTGACGGAGATCATCGAGAAGTCGATCAGCAGTGGCGACCGAAGTACGGCGAGGTTCGGAATTGACGAGATACACCGCTGCTACATGGCACAGTTACGCAAAGAAAGTGAAACTTATGTCTCGCCACTCTTTCTGAAGCATCTACTCGGGATTGGACGAGAAGCGATCATCGAAGCAGATGACGACTCAATAGTGCAGGTGTTAGAGATCTTCGGAGAGGTGGGCACGCATGCGATCGCCCAACGAATGAATTACACCACCAGAATGGTGCTGGATAATATCAACCTCATTGGTTTCAAGATCCTGAAGGAGTACGATGTTGCGACTCAGCAGATGATCGATTCATTGCAGGACATACTCAAGGAATACATAGCTACAAACAGCAAAATGGAAGACCAACTTGCACGGATTTTTACGCTTTATCATGACGCCGCTGCAGAATTGTTCAATTTTAAAAAATATCGCATGATTAAGTACATAATAACTTCTTTTGCGAAACTTTTCGACGTGATGATAAAGAACGAACATAGCGAAGCACTGGAAAAGAGTGCAGGATTGATAGGGCGCATAGCGAGTTATACAATGAGCCTGCATATGAAGGATGAGCTTGAGGAATCAGTTCACTTCCTGCGTACTATGGGTGTCGCCGCTGCAAAGAATAATTTAGTTCTGGCTGCACCAGGGGGATCGCGTAGCGTTGCAGATCGCATTATTGATTTTTTAGTGGAGATCAAGGCGGAAATACAGAGATCTAAATCCACGTTAAAGGAGTTTGAGCCCCTGATCGCCGATATTGAGGCTGCGGAGCAGGAGATAGCGCAGCACAGGAAAACGGTACAGTAGCCGTCCGATTAAGGTGTGGTGGCAAATTTTAAAAAGCTGGGCGAGCATAGGAATGAGAGAAACCATGATCCTTGGGGTGCTTTTCATCCTCGTGAGCTTTCTGCTCGGTCTTTCTCTCTCCACTCTCCTCTCGTATCCGTTTCATCGCCTCGAGCGCTCGCTGGTCGCCTTTGTCATGGGCCACGCCGTCTCGATCTGGATCGCGTTCATTTTCGCTTTGTTTCTGGGCTCGTTGAGCTCCGTGAGTATCCTGCTTTGCATTGCTATTAGCACCGGTGTCTCAGTCGTGCTCCTGGGGGTCACCAAACAGGTAGGTACCTGGAGTTCGGATACGCTGAAGCAGAACTGGAGTGCGAGTCTGCTCGGGGATAAACCTGCGATTGTTTTTTTCAGTGCTCTTCTCCTGTACGTGCTGTTCATGAACTGGTACGGCGTCTTTCTCCCGGACGCCGCGGGAAACTGGTATGCGTTCCACACGGTATGGGCCGATTATCCCTGGCATACCTCGTTGATCACCTCGATGGTGTACCGTGACACCTTCACCTTCCCCCTGCAGAACCCACAGTTCCCCGGCGTGCAGACGCACTACCCCTTCATCTTCGATTTCTACTCCGCCATCCTGATGAAGACGGGCTTTACGCTGCGGACCGCGATCCTCGTCCCCAATATCTGTTTCCATTTCGCGCTCTTCGGGCTGCTCTATTACCTCGTCGTTCGGATGACCAATTCAAAGGCCGCGGGTATGGGTGCGACGGCACTCTTTGTGCTCGCAGGCTTCCCCAGCGGGCTTCAGAAGATCAACATTCACTTTCTCAACCCGATCTACGCGGTGATCATGCCACAGCGCACCGCGATCATCGGCCTGGCGGTCTCATTCGTGGTGTATCTGCTGCTGTATCACGCGCTCTTTTCTGAGCTCGGAACAGGAACGAGGGCGGCACGCGAGCGGCACAAAGAAGTCTTTGTTGCTGGTGCGCTCATCGGTTTGCTCCCGTATATGCATGCGCATTCGTTCATGGCGACCGGGTTCGTGGGGCTCTGTCTCGCGGGTTTTATGCTGCTCACCAGGAAGGACTGGCGAACATCGAGCTTCTTCTTCCTGCCGCTCGTGCTCCTCGCCCTGCCGCAGGTGCACCTGATCCGGGGTGGCATCTCGGAAGGTTTCTTTGTCTTCTTCCCCGGCTGGGCAGATATTATCAGAGATACCCTTATAGGCTACGACTGGTCGTCCGCCGCAGCCGCGCTGTCATCAGCAGTGAAATCCACCCTGCTGGTGGAGACGTTCTGGGCATTGAATGCTGGCGGGCTCTTCATCCTCTTTGTCTTCGGTTTTCTCAAAGCTAAGGAAGAGGCCCGAATCTTCTCTATACCCTTCCTCCTTCTCTTCCTGCTCGCGAACCTTATCAAGTTCCAGCCGTGGTACTTCGACAACTACAAACTCTTACTCCACTGGCTTGCCCTCACCTGTGCGATAGCGCCGGTGGCGTTTTTGTGGGTGCGCGAGTTAACGGGCCGCCGGACGAAGATGGTTGTTGCGGTGGTGCTCGCTGCGGTACTCCTGGGAAGTATGATCTTTGGAATTGTCACGCACACCTCCATGCTCGAACAGCGGTACGTGGTATGGTCTGGCGACGAGATCGTCATGGCGGACTGGCTTCGCGCGAATACACCGCCAGACGCATTGTTCTTGACGAGCACTTCGCACAACCATCCGATTCCTTCTCTTAGTGGGAGAGCGCGGGTGATGGGCTATGAGGGTTGGTTGTGGTCGCACGGTATTCCGTGGACAGAAGTGAACCAAAGGAAAGCGGATATCAAGGCGATGTACGAGGGGAACTATTCGCTCCTCCAGGAATATGGCGTGGACTATATCTGCATCGGACCCCACGAGCGCGCTTTCTCGCAAGAGAATCGGTTTGAGCTAAACGAACCGAGCTTCAAAGATGAAGAACGATTTGAACTCATCTACGACGAAACGCTAACCGGAAGTCAATGGCGGATATACCGGGTCATAACGCCCACCACCCGAACCTATTAACCCAGATAACGCCCCACACGTTTACCAGAACCGAGAGGAGAATAAGTGCTCGATGATGCCATCTGAGTTGCTCGCCCATACCGTTCACGGTGAGGATAAACAGAAACGGATAGAAGTCCATCGCATACCGGTAGCCGAAGCCCCAGCCTGCACAACCTCGCGTGAATAATACCGAAGCAACAGCCAGGATGGCAAGCCATGAGGCCCATGTAACCGACTCCCGCCTCTTAGATCCGAGCGCGTAAATGAACGCGGGCGTCGTCACCCAGATGGCCATGCCCGTCCACGGGGGGAGCACACAGGGCGGTTCAGACGTGAATACGGGCAGCGCTGTAAAAATGGTTTCCAAATTACAGCGGATGTACGATAAGCTGAACAGCCCCTGGTTAAACCACGGCTCATCCACGACACCAGGAATCATCCAGTAACCCACATCGAAGGGCGTGCCAAATCTGACATAATTGTAGAGCATATTCAACCCGACGAAAACGGATGCTCCTGCGGTCAGTTTGAGGATCGGCACCAGCATCGTTGACTTATCCCTACGGTAGGCAAAGCTAATCATCGCTGCAAAAAAAGGAAGCGTGAGGATAGTCGGCAATCTACACCAGTACGACGCTCCCACAAGCAGTCCAGTCACTAATGGCCGCCTTTTTGTAAGCACTTCGTGGATCGCAAGGAACAAAAAGAAGACCGAGATTACGTGCGCGAGATACCATGCTGAGCCCACACTGGTCAGATACCAGAAGATCGTGCCAAAGCCAAAGAGCACTGCTCCCCAGATCGGTACGGCATAATTCTGGTCATCACCCAGCACATCTCTCGCAACGACGCACGCAAGAACGACGCTCAAACTGCCAATAAAGACAGAAACCAGGGTTTGGTTGAGACCCGTACCAACCAGCGCGACCAGCGGCATCATGAGCACGGCGGGAAGCGGTGGACAAACGACATAGTAGCGCCCATCAAAAGGAATGAGTTCGTTCAGCCACGGCGGCTGCTCCAGAAGATACAACCGCCCATGCAAGAAGGCGTCGGACAACCGAACATAATAGTTGTAGGGGGTAGGATGTCCCTCACCAGATACCCAGAAAATGAGAAACGCGCTGAAGAAGAGCGCCAGGTATACGAGTTTCCAGTTCGGTCTAACGAGTATCTTAACATTCCGCAGATGATCGCCACGTATCGCGGGCAGACCCATGTGTATGTGTTCGCCGTTGCTCCATTTATTATAATGGCACCCCGCTACCGCCCACCAATCCTCTGTGAACAGATTGGGACCTACGCGTAGAGCAGTAAAGAGCAACGATGGCAGTCGATGATGACCGTCCGGGCACGGATCAAAATGCCCAGTGTCCCTGCGTGAAGCGGAGAGTAAGAAGCTGAATAAGTCGCAGGATTGTTTCTGTAATACCATCCAGGCAACAGGGGCCACGATAATGGCGATGCGTTTTACGGCACGTCGAATAGCACTACCTCTATGAGCGCTTTCTTCTTGAGGGCTATCAATTTTGGATAGCTTCTGGATGAGATATAATTATACTCCCTCCCTCGTTCGAATGAGGAAATCAGTTCACCACTTTCTTACGTATACTCCACCGTCCCATCGGCGTGAATAATCGCACTCGCCTGCCGCGCGGCCCAGCACTGGAAGTTCACCGCAACGGGTAAACCGGTGATGTGCGTCCCTGCCGTCTCGATGTGCACGTCGAGCGCCGTCGTGGCCCCGCCCAATCCCATCGGCCCGATCCCCGTCTGGTTCACCGCGTCCAGCAGCTCTGCTTCGAGTCGCGCGATCCGCTCCTCTTTATTCCTTTCGCCGATCGGCCGTAACACTGCGAGCTTCGCCAACTTCATCGCCAGATCTGCCGAGCCGCCCACGCCAACGCCTATAATGGTAGGCGGACAGGGCTTCCCGCCTGCCTCGACCACCGTCTCCAGAACAAACGCCTTGATCGCTTGCCGCGCTTCTTCGTTCTGACGGGGCGTGAGCATCGCGAACCTGCTCATGTTCTCCGAGCCGCCGCCCTTGGGAAAGACGGTGATCGTGAGCCCGTCCAGCGCAGGGTCCACCGTGTAATTGATGTATGGTATTTGCTCCCCGAGATTCCCGCCCACGCCTTGTCGTGTGATGGAATCGACAACGTTCGAGCGCAAGGGGATCTGCTCTGTGGCCGCCGCGACACCTTCGCGGATACCTTCCTCGATATCGCCAAGATCCAGGGATCCAGATACATGTCCGAGCTTCAGGAAGACCATGGGGAGCCCGGTATCCTGGCAGAGCGGCCGCTGCAGGTCCTCGGCCAACCGGATATTCTCGAGCATCGCCGCGAGCTGCACTCGCGCGATCTCGCTCGTCTCACGCTCGTACGCGCTCCTCAAGGCCGCTTTGACATCGTCGGGTAATGAAGTCTCAGCACGCTGTAAAAGGTTAACGATAACTGCCTTTATCATTTCTTTCGTTATCATCTATCTATCTGTCTATCTGTCTATCTATCTGCTTTCCGCACACGACTAATAGAAAGTGAGGGCATGTTCCCAGAGCGTGTAAAGAGTTAAGGTATAAACTTAAGCCATCCGTGTATAAGCATAACGATCAAATATAACGCGAAAAAGAGCAGCACCAGGAGCAGTGCAGTGCCTATGCTTACGCTGGTGATTGGTTCTTCAATTGGTTGACTCTTTACCTTCTCCAAATCTCGCTCATAATACTCATATAATGGATGGATTATCAAATTGAACAGTAAAACAAAAGGTTTAATTAGCGCTACACCTATCAGGTCAATAATCACTCTAGGCCCCCTTATTGGATCTTTAAAGAACTTTACGAGTATATCTACAATTTTCAAGGCGATATTCTCTATAGCAAGTGCGAAACCCATTAATGGTTTCTCGCAAAACCAAATAAATCCTCTACCCGCCTTTCTATACAGATAATCTATGTCATACGTTATCTTATCATGGGGCGCGAAGAAGCCCAGCATGAAGAACAGAAAAACAGTCATGAGCAGCAATTGGATAACGCCAAAGGTATGTCCAGCTTCGAATGCGTGGTAGTGTAACGCTGTTTCTTGATACGGCAGGAGTGCGTAAAGCACTTTTGGGTATACCCCGATAATGATACAAAGAAAAGCGGTAAGACACATCGGAACGAGCATGGGTAATGGCGCTTCTTTCGCTTCTATCTCTTCATTCTTACTGAAGAAGGCGAAGTACGTTAGTTTTAAAAATGATATGAGCGTGCCTACTGAACCCAAGGTTAACGCGGTTGTAAGAATAGCCCCGGTATGCCCCCCGCCTTCCAATAATTCCGCCGCGTGGATTACCATCCCTTTGCTCACATAGCCATTAAACCCCACAACACCAGAGATAGAAAGAGCCGCAATCACACAGGTTACCATCGTCACCGGCATCTTCTTCGCCAATCCTCCAAGTTCTGTAAGGTTATTTTTTCCCGTCGCATGTATCACTGCTCCCATGCACATGAACAGTGTTGTCTTGAACAACAGATTGTTGAAGAGATGTGCAATTGACCCATTTATCGCTATCTCAGTTACTATTCCGGATGCCATCCCCACCCCGGCCACCATATAACCCAACTGGCTCACAATGTGATACGAGAGGAGTTTTCTCACATCGTTCTGTAATATTGCAAATATAACGCCATAGAGACACATCGCAGCACCCATATATGCTACCGCCTCCACACCCGAAAATGTCCTCGCAAGCACGTAGATACCGGTCTTCGTCGTGAATATGGACAGGAAAATGGTGCCGGCTATCGTTGCCTTGGGATATGAATCGGGGAGCCAGGTATGAAGTGGTATGAATGCGACGTTTACTCCTATCCCAAGGAGCAATAAAAAGTATCCCACGCCGGGTTTCACCGGACCCAGGGCGATGACATTTGTATTCACATAGTGCATGATTATCCCCGCAAGAAGAGCAGCTCCACCAAACAGATGAAACAGAATATATCGCATCCCCGCATCTCTCGCCCTCCTCGAACCCTCATACCAAATCAATCCCAGGGAGGAGAACGCCATTATCTCCCAGAAGATGTACAGCGTGAAGAAGTCCCCAGCAAATACCGCACCTAAGGCGCTTCCCATATATAACAACGCACATACGTATTGCCCCGCCTCCTTTACCGTGCTGATTGAGTATATTATCGCAGCACCACCCGCCAGTGCAAATATATACCCCATGATCAAGCTCAGCCTATCAGCCTGCAAAAGTATCAAATCAACTCCAGGTAGAATAGGCAATATCCAGCCGGTATGGGGTTTTAGTAGCGCAACGTTCACCACGCAAAGAACTGCCAACGCAACAAGAAAAATCCTTCTCACGCGACCCTTTCCAAGCAAGGGGATCAAGGCGGCTCCTAAAAAGATAATGATAAAAGGGGGCAGAGCGAAATCAATCATCCTGCTTCCCCTCCTTTTGGATTAAGGATAATATCTTCGCAAGGAGCATGAACAGGCCAACTCCTGCCGCCCCGTATAGAATGCCGGTAAAGTATTCTGTATGTTTGTCTACGATAAATACGAATACTGCTGATACCGCTATGACCACAGACACAAGCAGTATGAGCAATCCTTTCAGTATTTTTTTATCCATGCTTCTTTACCACTAGAACCCCTTGACGCACGGCGCTCCATTACCTCACAGATCTGCATAGCTTTTCTTCAGGGTGGAAAAAGGCGGATCTTACACGGATTGTGAGCTATGTGAGTTCCTCATTCGTCAGTGTTACCCTGCCATCCGAAGGCATGGACTTTGCAACATACTATTTGTACTACCACATATTAAAATATCACGAATACCATAAAATACCACGAATATTACGAAAAACGATCAGTACTTCCGAATGCCCCCCGCCCACTTCCGAAAGGAATGTATAAGGGCGGCACCCGCTCCACACGCGAGGCCTCGTGAGTCTGTTTTGAAGCAGCGGCGAAAGAGCATCGTCTTATCCCTGGTCCCCCAGAGGATCGTTAAATCGAGTGGAGGCGCCACGCTCACGACGCGTAACCATGTGTCCGAGGAAGGCACGAAGAGATGGACGTCGAGTATGAATAGAATATGATGTGCTTTTTTAGGGAAGAGAGATGGTTCTGGTGTTCGGAACTCCATGGTCTCGGAAGTACGGGATTGAGAGAAATATATAAATATCTCTTTGCACATACCCAGATATACTGGGAGTATCTGAGGCACGAGTGACACTTACATGATTATCCGGGGGGAAGGGGGAAGGAATAAAAGAATAAGAGGTAGATAAGCTTGACCTTAATTGAGCAGTTCCCCGTGCTTCTTGTAACCATAGGGGTGTTTTCTGCTTTCACTATTCTCGTTTTCGGCTGGCAATCAAAGAAATCCTGCTTCTTTATTTCTGCAGCCACCATTTCCGTTCAGTTCATCATGGCACTTTTCATTCTTAATCATGTCCTTACGGTAGGGACCATACATTATTGGCTCGGGGGTTGGATACCTCCCTGGGGTATCGAGTATGTTGTTGATGCATTGAATGCATATATAATGGTTATCGTGCTGTTTATATGTTTGATAGGTGCGATATATTCAAAGAGGAGTGTGGAGCATGAGATAGAGAAGAGTAAGCATATACATTTCTATACCCTTTTCCAGCTCATCGTCGCAGGAATGTGCGGTGTGGTGCTGACCGGTGATATATTTAAC